>JBCAZE010000197.1:0-5461 GCA_039700805.1 Pseudomonadota bacterium
GCGTTATTTGATGTTGCTCGGACAGCCAGTCCCGAGAACAAACAGTTCGCGCTCGACTTTGTTCGTGGACTCGAAGCGAACGGCGGTACCAACATGGCTCCGGCACTCGATTACGCATTGAAATCCGATGATCCCGGCTTCGTTCGCCAAGTGATGTTTGTTACCGATGGCGCCGTCGGGAATGAATCGGCGTTGTTTCAATTAATCGAGCAGCGTCTCGGCCAATCGCGACTGTTTACGGTCGGGATTGGCTCCGCGCCCAATGGTTGGTTCATGCGTAAAGCAGCGGAAGCAGGACGCGGCGTGCATACAGTGATCAGCGCGATCGGTGAGGTCAATGTGCGGATGCGTGATCTGTTTACGTTGATGTCATTGCCGGTGCTTACCGATGTTCGTCTCGACTGGCAGGGAGTTGATGTCGAGCAATACCCGTCCGTCGTCGGCGATTTGTATGCGGGTAGCGTTCTGGATGTAACGGCGCGCGTTCAGGGTGTTGTCGTGCCGCGTCATATTGATGTGTCGGCGACGGCATGGACAAAGAACGGTCCAGAACCTTGGTCCCGCCGCGTGCCGTTGGACTGGAGCGGCAGCGAGAACGCACCCATCGCCGTGGCTTGGGCTCGGCAGAAGATCGAAGACCTCGGTGATCAACGTCGGCGTGGCGCGGATGCAGAGCTTGTTCGCAATCAGATCATTGAGGTCGCTCTCGCGCACCATCTCGTTAGTGAGGCGACCAGTCTAGTCGCGGTCGACAAAACGCCAAGCCGCGCGCGAGAGCAGCTGTTGCAGCAACGGAACATCGCAAACCTAAAGCCCTATGGGTCCGGCAATCAGCAATCACTGTCAACACTGGTGCCCACAGCAACCTCAGCTGCAATGAAACGCTGGATGGGTTCTCTTTCACTGGTCCTTGCATTGGTGCTGCTCGGCGTCAGTCGTGTACGAGGGATGCGACAGGTGTGGTGGTGATAAGACGACGGATAGGAGGAGTGATTATGGCTGCCAGTCTTGCGCTTGGTTTGATCAATCTTGCAGAGGGGCTCTACATCCCAGCGAAGGCAGCGTTTGCCCAGGCCTTGATGCAAAGAGCTTGGCAGCGCGGTGAGACGATTGACGATCTCAGCGACCCGTCATTAAAGCCATGGCCTTGGGCGGATACCTTTCCAATAGCCAGGCTAACGGGTGAGACCTTTGATGACGAGACCTTCATTTTGTCGGGAGCCAGCGGGCGAACGCTCGCGTTTGGGCCTGGTCACCTGACCACGAGCGTCCTACCAGGTGATACCGGCAACGCCGTCATTGCCGGTCATCGAGATACGCACTTTCGATTTCTTGCGGATGTTGCGGTCGGCGATCGATTGATTATTGATCGTCGTGATGGTGAGCGAATTGTGTTTGAAATCGATGCATTGGAGGTGATCGATTCTACGCGCGCCAGTGTCAGTCTCGACGCGACATCGTCGAGGCTGACGCTGGTGACGTGTTATCCGTTTGACGCCATCGAGCCAGGCGGTCCGTTGCGCTATGTCGTCAGCGCATCGCGCATGTTTTAGTGCTGGCGTATCACTAATCGCTGAAGCCGAGGGTTAACGCGCCACCGCGTTCTTCCGCCCGTTTGTAACCGTCTGCGTCGCGACATTGCTTCAGAAAGCGCGCGAGATTGGGAAAGTCATTCTCTAGATCCAGATTGACGTTCAGGCCCTCGGCGATAAAGCTCATTTGAATGTCAGCCGCCGTTAGTGTGTCACCCGTAAACCACTTCGATGTCGCTAGCGTAGATTCCATGAAAGCGAGATTGCTGCTGAGATTTGGGTTCAGGTAGTTCTCGCGTACTTTTCCGGTGATTCCCTTGGCGATGGGTTTGACGAAAAACGGAAGTTTTGCGCTTTCGATTCGGCTCATGAGTAGCCCGACGATCATCAAGGGCATGACCGTTCCCTCGGCGTAGTGCATGTAATAGCTGTAAGCGCGCTGCGCCGCGGGATCATCGCCGGGTTGTAGCTTGCCATCGCTGAATTTGGTCATCAGATACTCCGTGATGGCACCTGACTCCGCGACCACAATGTCGTCGTCAGTGATCACCGGTGCTTTACCGAGCGGGTGTATATCCTTCAGTGATTGCGGTGCCAGCCTTGTTTCGGGGTCTCTCGCGTATTGTTTGATCTCATACGCAACGCCCAGCTCTTCAAGAAGCCACAGAATGCGGTGAGATCGGGAGTTTTCTAGATGATGTACGGTAATCATGTCAGTCCTCTATCGTATCTGAATGCGTTTTGGTGTCCGCTTATGTGTCGTCGGCAAGGCGCGTGCAGCTCGCGAGCCCAGAGGCACGAGTTTCTAGCGCCGCAAGCGCGCCTCGATGTGACTGGGCGGCAGCTTTGCACCACCACTGTATAGCGAGCGCGGTATCGAAGAAGCCCTCACCGCAGCAATAACTGTTCGCTAATGCGTATTGTGCGGAGGCGTCACCAGCTTCTGCGGCTGCCTGCCAACGCGCACGTTCTGCATTGGCGGCATCCACTTGGTTCAGCCCGCTTGTCGCGCAACCGGTCAGCCATAGTGTCAACGTGAGCGCGACTACCCAACGCATAGAATTCATGCGTTGTTCCGATGCCTCGAGGTAGACTTGCGATATGAAAGTGCTCATTGTCGAAGACGATACAGCAATTGCGACCGCCATCGATAGCCATCTATCCGATGCTGGATTTGTCACGCACGTCGTACATGACGGTGAAGAGGCAAAGTTCATGGGGGAGAGCGATGAGTACGATGCCATTGTGTTGGATCTTGGTTTGCCGTCGGTCGACGGCACGGAGCTGCTAAAACACTGGCGCGACTTGCGTGTGAGCACATCGATTATTGTGCTAACCGCGCGCACGGCAAAACACGAGGTGGTTAATGCGTTAGAGGCGGGCGCCGATGATTTTATCGCCAAGCCTTTCGATGCGGATGTCGTCGCGGCAAGAATTCGCGCTGCGGTGCGTCGCGCAGGGGGTGGGCTGACCAGTCGGTTCCAACATCAAGGTGTCGTACTGGATGCATCGTCCGGTCGAGTGACACAGGACGGCGCGATCGTCAAACTGACCCGAACCGAATACTTGTTGCTGCAGTTTCTTTTTATGCGGCAGGGGCAGGTCGTCTCGATTACCGAAATCGCTGATCATATCTACGATGACTTCGATCACGACTCGGGCATCATTCAGCGCCATGTTGCCAATATCCGTAAGAAACTCGGCGCATCGGTTATCCTGACGGAAAGCAATCGCGGCTACCATATTCCTTCCGAGTCGGCAGACGGATGAGTCTCACCAGTCGCGTTGCGCTGATCGGCGCATTGGGGGCAATCGCCTTTATGCTGCTCGTTTTCATCGCAGTGCGCAGTGCTTCCAGTGCCATCGTGAATGAGAATGTCGATACCTACCTTGCCGCGTATGCTGATGTGTTGGTGCCAGCCATTCGGATTGAAAATGATGGCATTGTGATCGCAACTGAAAACCCGGTTCTGCAAGCGATGCCGCGTGACTGGCAGGTCAGTCTGAACGGTGAGCCACAAGTGAAGTCGACGCAATTGGTTGATTGGATTCCGTCCAGTCGCACGTTGGGATCGACATTTGAGGTATCGGATGCGGGACGAACCTTGCTGGTTCACCGGCGCGCCTATCAGTTTCCGAACAAACAGCAAGTCGAAGTTGCGTTCGCCCTTGAGAAGTCAGTCGTCGATGCCTTCGCTCTGGGGCAACGTCAGCGTGTGTCTGCACGCATGCGTCCCGTCTTGGTGCTCGCTGCCGTCATTGTCACCGTGCTCTTGTTCTTGCAGGTTTACGCCGTCAGCCGACCGTTGCGGGCCACCACTAGAGCATTGGATAACTTAGCTGCCGGTACGACGGGCTCGCTACCGGGGCATTGGCCGCGTGAACTCGATGCGATGGCGCAGCGAATCAATGCACTGAACGAAAGGAATTCCGAAACACTGAGACGCTATCGACAGTTCGCCGCGAACTTGTCGCACGCGTTAAAAACGCCATTGACTGTGTTGCGACAAAAGTCGCTCGATAAAGAAATGACGGAGAACGTTGCGCTCATGGATCGACTGGTCGAGCGTCATCTCAAACGTGCGCAAATCGCAGGTCCGCAATCGGTCGCGGGTGCGAAGATCGATCTCAAAGCACTACTGAAACGATTGGTATCGGCCTACAGCAAACTGGGTAGTCAGCGCATTGACCTTGTCATGCCGGATGCCCTGTTGGTCGTTGCTGATGCCGACGACATGACGGAAGTCTTTGGCAACTTGGTTGAGAACGCACAACGATTTGCCCAGCACCAGATACGCATCTCGTTGTCAGGTGGCAGCGTCTGTGTCGATGACGATGGTCCAGGTCTTGATCCGGATCAAATGGCGGTCGTTGTGGAGCGCGGCGCCAGACTTGATAGCGCTGACAAAGGCAGTGGCATTGGCTTAGCGGTTAGTCGTGAGATCGTTGAGCTTTACGGCGGTTCGTTGTCGTTGTCGCGATCCGATCTCGGCGGGCTGCGTGTTGCGTGCGAATTGCCTGGCTTGCCATAGGCGTCAGTGAATTTTCGTTGAACATCCCCTTCGTGCCCGGTTCACGGGGTTGTGTTTAGAGTGGTCGCTCATTACTCGCGTAGAGGAGCGCCGCTATGAACTTCCGTCCCATGATGACACTGACGCTTGTATTGCTGCTAGCAGGCTGTAGTGCAACCACACAAACGACATCTGGCCGCAATTATTTGGAAAAATATGGCGATGTAGTTGACGAGGACCCTGGCAAGTCGGGTTCTGTCAACGATGCCATTGTCGCCGCTGCGAGCGTCGAGCCCGTTTTGCGTTTTCCAGCCCGAATCGGACTGGCTCGACTGGACAAATTCGGGCGCCTATCCGCAATCCCAGAACCGGAGGCGGTTCATTGGAAAGCGCTGCTCGAGCGTCTTGGTGATGGCTTCGGTGATTTCGTACCGGTCGATCCGATGATCAGCAAGTTGGCGACCGGCGCTGTCGATCGGAAGTTGCTAGCGTCGATGACGCCAGTGGACCACGTCCGACTCGCGGCGGCACGACAACATCTTGATGCGGTCTTGTTGTATCAAGTCTCGACGGTCGATGAATATCGCAACAATGCGCTGTCCGGTTTGGATTTCACGTTGATCTCAGCATTCCTGTTGCCAAGTCGCTCGGTGAAAAGTGAGGCGGTTGGCGCAGCATTGCTAATTGATGTGATCCAGGGCTACCCGTATGCATCGTTGCAGACAACGGCACGCGAATCCGACATTGCGACCTGGTACGGCGCTGAGGACAAAGCTGGACGTATGCAAGATCGTTTGCGTCTTACGGTCACGGCGCAGCTGACAGAGGAGGCGGAAACGGCCTTCAACCGGCTATATCGTGAATTGGATCAACTCGATCGCGCGGCGCGTCGTGAGCTATAACCCCCGTTCATCCTGA
>JBCAZE010000026.1:0-24190 GCA_039700805.1 Pseudomonadota bacterium
GTCACTGTTAAAGCTTGTGTCGGCTAGATTGGCGCCAATATCGGTCCACATCGTGTCAGTTTCCGGCTGCTCGAATCGACCGAGAGTCTAAAGCGGTTGCGTCACGAGTACCATAGGGTTGATGAAAAGTGATCTGGCGCACAGTTTCGGCGCGCTGATCCGGTACTCTTATGTCATGCGCCAAAAACTACTGACTCTGTTGATGTGCTTCGTCCTGCCGGTAACCGCAGGCCATGCAGCCATGCGCGCTGCAGAACTCGCTGATACCGAGGCAATCATCGAATACGCTTCGCATGTCGATGATTTTCGACATTTGACCCAGGTCAGTGAGCTTTTAGTCGATGAGAGTGCGCGTGGCGATTTGCAAAAGCTGGTGCACTATTATTCGGCGCTAGCTGCCTATCGAGCAGCCGAAATTGACGAAGACATCGAGTTTCGCGTTGGTGTCCTGCTGGATCGTTGTATCGATCAAGGCAAAGCAGCGCTAAAAATTGATCCAGAGTATGCTGATGCGCTTGCGCTGATGGGTGCCTGCCATGGTTTGGCGGCGTCGCGGCAGCCGTTATCAGCCATTGTGTCTGGTAACTTTTCAGCGCGCGAATTGAAACGGGCATTGGTCCTTGAGCCTGAGAACCCCAGGGTACAACTTCTTCAGGCGGTCACCCTTTTACGCCGATACGAAACCGGGGTCAGAATGCAGCAGGCGAGGGATGCGCTGGCAAGGTCGCTGCAGTTGTACGATGAATTTGTCGATCTCGAGCAGGACGGTGGCCCACAATGGGGTCGAGAACATGCTCACCTTTGGATGGCGCGTCTTGCGCGCAAGGATGAGCAGCCTGCGTTGGCACGTGATCATCTTGAACAGGCTTTGCTGATCGCGCCTCAATTTGCTGAGGCGACCCGAGAGCTCCGGGACCTCGGCGGCTAAACCAAGAAACTCCGCGCGAGTTCTAATTTGTCTTTGTAAACCCTTTTGCATAAGCGTGCGTCTTAATGGTGTACTTGTGGTGTACCATTGGAGAATATGCAGATGATCAAGCACTTGCGAATTACAGCGCTCAGCGTAGCCCTTTTCGGGACAATGCTGGCGATGCCTGCGGCGGAAGGTTCTATCAACAAAAACGTCCGCATCGAAGCGGGTGAAACCAGCGACGGCGGCAGTAGCGTCAACGGCAATATTAAAGTCGGTGAGGCGGCTTCTGTCACAGGCGATCTGACGACCGTGAATGGTGGAATTTCGATTGCAGACGGCGCCGCGGTTTCGAACGTCGAAACCGTCAACGGGCGTGTCAGTATTGGCAACAACGTCCAGCTCGATAGCTCTACGACGGTCAATGGTCGTAATAAGCTCGGCGAAAATGTCATCGTGTCGAGCGAAGTGTCGACGGTGAACGGTAAGATCGACATTGGTACTGGGACTCGCGTCGGAGAAGACGTCTCAGCGGTCAACGGCAAGATCACGATGAGCGGTGCGGATGTCTCAGGCAACGTCGTCAACGTCAATGGCGGTATGGACATTCTCGACGCATCCATCGTGCGTGGTGATGTGATTGTCAGAAAACCGAAAAAAATGGGATTTAGCTGGGGTAAACGCTCCAAGCCCCGGATCGTCATTGGGCGCAGTGTTGTCATCGAAGGAACGCTTGTTCTTGAGCAGCCCGTGAATCTCTACGTACATGAGTCGGCACGGGTCAATGAAATCCGCGGAGAGGATGTTGATATCCAACGCTTTAGTGGTGATCGTCCCGGCGACTGATCATCAACGGCCGTCGCAGTCTGCGAGGCCGTACCGGTGAGTCATCCAGCCCAGCTGGATTTACCTTTAGCGGCACCGCCTAGCCAGGCGGTGCCGTTTTATCGTGAGAGCGCTCGGGCGACGCGCCTTTCGATTAAAGTGCATTACGACGGACGTGTTGAGGTCGTGGTACCGAAGGGTCTTTGCCGCGCGGAAGTCGAGCAGTTCGTCATTTCGAATCAAGCGTGGATCGACCGTGCTAGAAGCGGGCAGCTCGAAAAACACCCGCCTGTGGCGAGACAGCGGCCCTCTGCGATGACCTTAACAGCGGTAGGGGAGCATTGGCGGTTGCATCGACGCGCGCACAAAGGCAAACGATTTGTGGCACATCTTCGGCCTGGCAGCGGACCGAACCAATTTGATGTGTGCCTCGATGGGCCAGCGGACGATGAGTCTATGCTGCGCGACGCAGTCAGAAAGCTGTTGATCGATCGCGCCCGTCAGATGTTCAAATCGACGCTATCGGATTTAGCGCCGACGATGAACAGTCGATATCGTCGAGTTCAAGTTCGCGACCAAAAAACCCGTTGGGGTAGCTTTTCAAGCAGCGGTACGATCAGTATGAATTACGCAGCTTTGTTCCTTAACCCGGATCAGATGCGTTATCTGTGCGCGCACGAGTTAGCACATTATCACCACATGGATCACTCACGACGTTTTTGGCAGTGTGTTGAGCAGGTGATCCCTGAGGCGCGCGCACTCGATCGTCAGCTGCACTCCACTTACGATGTTCTGCCGCCATGGTTATGGGTATGACAACTTCAAGAGCGCCTAACGCATTCGCATTTTGGGCCCTTTTCGTTTTGGCGTTTCCACTGACCATCTTACAGGCGGTTTATACGCGTTTACGTGCACCCCGTTTGCCGCCAGTGATTGACAATGCAGCACGAGGAACCATCGTGGTAGACGGTGCAGCCGCTGCACCGTTCGAGTTGCTCGTCGTGGGCGAGTCAACGGCGGTAGGTGTTGGTTGCGCCAGGGAAGGCGAGACGATAGCGGTACGTCTCGCACAAGCGATCTCGACACGACGTGCTTGTTCTGTCGAATGGCAAGTCATTGGTGCAAACGGTGCAACGCTTTCAGATCTTGAGGGTCTGTTACCGAGTAGAACTCGCCAATCACCATCGGCCAATCGGCATGCGCTTGTGTTGGCTGGTGCCAACGATACCGTGTCCCTGACCCCAGTGAAGCATTGGCGAGAGGGCATGATTCGAATCCGTAACCTACTGCGACATCGAGGTGTAACGAAAATCTATTTCGCGCCAGTGCCGCCCATGTGGCAATTTACCTTGCTGCCGCAGCCACTTCGCGCCGTGATAGGCGAGAGAGCATTGATGCTGGATTTCGCGCGATATGCCGTAGCCGAGCCCTATCCGGATATTCATGTTTTGGACAGTGACTTTCCGAATAATCCATCGCTACTTGCGAGTGATGGCTATCATCCCGGCCCCGAAGCATGCCGAATTTGGGCCGAGCAGGTCGCGGCGCAAATGGATTGATCAACCTTGGTCGAGTAGCTCTCTCAAGTCGATAACCGCCGCGTTGGCTCTGGATAGGTAGGAAGCCATCACGAGAGAGTGATTCGCGAATACACCGTACCCACTGCCGTTGAGAACCACCGGGCTGTTGAGTGGTTCGAGGCTCGCCTCTAGCTCTCGAATGATCTGCCGTAGGCTGACCGTTGCATTCTTATCTTCCAGGACATCGGCAAAGTCGAACTGCGCCGCGCGTAGAAAGTGCACGAGCGCCCATGCGCTTCCCCGTGCCTCGAAAAGGACATTGTCTAATTGCAGCCATGGTGTTTTCACAAGCACGTCCGCCGCTTGATCTCGCGCGCCACCAGCACTCGCTGCCGACTCACCGGCGAGATCCGTATTTACACGCGACTGTCCGACACTGGCTGTCAACTCTTGTGAAAGGTTGCCGAGTCGTTTCTCAACTTGACCAAGCCACTCACGAAGATTATCCGCACGTGCAAAGAACTGTGCATCGGCATCATTGTTATCCAACAACCGCGTCTCGTAGCTGCGTAGATAGTCGATTCCCTCGCGATACTCAGACTCAGCGGCTGGCAGGATCCAACTGTCTTCTCCGATGAAGAATAGTTTCTCCGCCTCCGCAAGATCGGCGTCCTCGGTGGATTGAGATTGCGAGCGACTATAGTCGTTTCGCATGACACGTGCGAGATCTCGCACCTGAGTCAGCGCACCGACTTCCCAGCTCGGAATATTGTCAAGAAATACGCCAGGCGGTGCGACATCGTTTCTGAGAAAGCCCCCTGGCTTATCCAATAGGGTCTCGGTCACGCGGATCATTGTGTTAGTTGTGGCGTAGCCAATCACGGCGGGTCTTTCGCCTTCGGCAGTATCGACCCAGAATATCTCGGGCTCCCGCGACCATAACCACGAAAGCACCAGGAGACCAAGTACGAGTAACGTCATTGTGACGACTACCGGTAAAAGCCAACGGTGTTCGCTCAGAATCAATGCGTCATAGATCTTGCCAAACATTATTGCGTCCTACCTTGTGATCGATCTGGTTCGATGAGTATGCTCACGACCCGTCGCTGACGAGTTGACGCAATACGTAGTGAAGTATGCCGCCATGCCGATAGTAGTCCCATTCTTTTGGCGTATCGATGCGGACTTTGGCCGCAAAGGACCGTGATTGTACGCCTTCGTTTGTGACGCGAACGGTCACAAAGTCAGGTTCGCCCGTCGCAAGACCATCGATGGCATAGATTTCTGTCCCATCAAGCGCCAGGTTGTTCGCTGAATCGCCATCGCTAAACTGCAGTGGCAATACACCCATGCCGATCAAGTTGGACCGGTGGATCCGTTCATAACTCTCCGCAATGACGGCCTTAACCCCGAGCAAAAGCGTGCCCTTGGCTGCCCAATCGCGTGACGATCCGGTGCCATATTCTTTGCCGGCGATGACCACCAAAGGTGTGCCCTCTTGTTGATAGCGCATTGCCGCGTCGAATATCGTCAATTGCTCGCCGCTCGGTTGATGGCGTGTCCAGCCGCCCTCAGTGCCCGGCGCCAGCAAATTTCTTAGCCGGATATTGGCGAAGGTTCCGCGCATCATCACCTCGTGATTGCCGCGCCGTGAGCCATAAGAATTGAATTCGTGCTCGGCAACACCTTGCGCTCGCAGGTAGTCGGCTGCCGGACTGTCTTTGGCGATGCTTCCAGCGGGTGAGATATGATCGGTCGTGACCGTATCACCGAGCAGTGCCAGGACGCGAGCGTCTTTGATATCTGCGCCTGCTTCAGGTTCATTTGTCATGCCGACGAAGTAGGGCGGGTTCTTAACGTAAGTAGACTGATCGTCCCAAGCGAAGATGTCTCCTTCTGGTACCGCGAGATTGTTCCAGTTCGCATCACCTTCGAACACGCTATCGTAGCTATCCGAAAACATCGCTGAATCGATAGTGGCAAGAATGGTTTCGTGGATTTCTTTTTGGCTCGGCCAGATGTCTTTCAGAAATACATCGTTGCCTTCGTGGTCTTGACCGAGCGGTTCGTCGTAGATATCCGCATGCATGGTGCCGGCGATCGCATAGGCGACGACGAGAGGCGGCGAAGCGAGGAAATTCATTCGGACGAGTGGATGGATACGTCCTTCGAAATTTCGGTTGCCGGACAGTACGCTGCAACCGACGAGACCCGACTCTCGGACAGCCGTTTCGATGGTTGGCTTGAGTGGTCCTGAGTTGCCGATACAAGTTGTACAACCATAACCGACCGTATAAAAACCTAAAGCAGCAAGATCGTCCGTCAATCCGGCTTTATCGAGATAGTCAGTCACTACGCGCGAGCCGGGCGCGAGGCTGGTCTTGACCCAGGGTTTGACCGCTAGGCCTTTGGCAACGGCATTGCGAGCGAGGAGCCCCGCGCCAAGCATCACCGCAGGATTGGAGGTATTGGTGCACGATGTGATCGCGGCGATCAAAATGGCGCCGTCATTGAGATCTGCAGGGTGACCATCGATGTCGACATTGCGTGCCTGACCAGTCTCATCTCTGGTTGCGGTCATCGTCGACAGGTGGTGCTCGAACTGCTCTTTAGCGTCACTAAGCGCAATACGATCTTGAGGTCGCTTGGGTCCGGCGATGCTCGGTTCAACCGTCGACATATCCAGCGCTAGCTTATCGCTGTACAACGCATCGGTAGCGCCGGTTTCGCGCCACATGCCCTGAGCCCGTGCGTAGGCTTCAACGAGTTGAATCTGTTTACTATCGCGGCCGGAGAGGGTCATGTAGCGAATCGTCTCAGCATCGATCGGGAAAATCGCACAGGTCGAGCCGAACTCGGGGGACATATTGCCGAGCGTGGCACGGTCGGCTAACGGTAGATGGTCAAGACCATCACCGTAGAACTCTACAAACTTCCCAACCACGCCACGTTCACGCAACATCTCAGTGACAGTCAGCACAAGGTCGGTTGCGGTCGTTCCTTCGCGTAGTTGACCCGTCAGTTTGAAACCGACAACTTGAGGGATCAGCATTGTGATTGGCTGGCCTAGCATTGCTGCTTCCGCTTCAATACCGCCAACGCCCCAACCGAGTACACCGAGTCCGTTGACCATCGTGGTGTGCGAATCTGTACCAACCAGCGTGTCAGGATAGGCCATGCGTTCGCCGCGATGTTTGGCATCGAATACAACGCGAGACAGATACTCAAGGTTTACCTGATGAACAATTCCGGTATTGGGCGGTACGACCTTAAAGTTATCAAACGCCTTCTGGCCCCACCGCAAGAAAGCGTAGCGCTCACGATTTCGTTGAAACTCAATTTTGTTGTTGAGGTCTAGTGCGCCAGCAGCACCGTAGTTGTCAACTTGGACCGAATGGTCGATGACGAGCTCGGCAGGCGACAGCGGATTGATCGAATCCGCGGAGCCTCCGAGCATCACAACAGCATCGCGCATGGCCGCTAAATCAACAATCGCCGGCACACCGGTAAAATCCTGCAAGATCACCCGGCTCGGCGTGAAGCTGATTTCTGTTGACGGTGCCGCCGTGGGATCCCAATTTGCCAACTGGATGATGTCATCGCGCGTCACGTCTCGACCATCTTCATGCCGCAACAAATTCTCGAGCAGGATCTTCAGCGCGAAGGGCAGTCGATCGACATGCCCATCAGTTACCGCATCCAATCGGTAGAGCCCGATGCTTTCTCCGTTAATCGATAAAGTGTCGTGTGCGCTGAACGAGTCTTTCATAGTGGCTCCTGCAGTCTTTGAAGTCGCATCGGGAATATTTCTAGCCGTCATTATATCGCGCGAGATCGATCAGCAAACAGGCCAATAGTGACCATTCACCCGACGAATCAACTCGCGCTATGGTGGTCGATGCAGTAGGGCGGAGTCGTCAGGGTCGGTTGTGGATTGCTAAACCGCTGAGCGCTTCGCCATGTCGATATTGATGTTGGGTTTTTGAGCGTGCCAAACAGCATCGATCGCACCGCCACCAAGGCAACGATCACCATCGTAGACGACGGCATATTGACCACAAGCAACCGCCCATTGTGGCTGGTCAAATAACAGCGTGAGTCGGCCGGACTCATCGATTTCGGCAAGGCACGCTTGATCGCTTTGACGGTAGCGGATTTTCGCGGTCAGGCGACTACTCGTCGCGGGTGGCTGGTTGATCCAGTGAGGCGAATCGCAACGCAAAGCATCATGATGCAAATCGGTGTGCTGCTTATCTTGGGTCACAATGAGTGTGTTGTCTTTCAGTGATTTCTGTGCCACGAACCAAGGGGCATCTTTGGCATTTCTAACGCCGCCAATACCGAGCCCTTGGCGCTGGCCCAATGTGTAGTACATCAAACCGTGATGCTGTCCGATGTGCTGTCCCGAATCAGTCAAAATCGGGCCAGGTTGTGCTGGTAAAAAGCGGCTCAAGAACTCACGAAACGGTCTTTCCCCAATAAAGCAGATGCCGGTCGAGTCTTTTTTTCTGTGAGTCGCGAGGCCGGCTTCAGCAGCTAACTCACGCACAGAGGATTTGTCGAGATCACCAAGCGGGAACAGCGTACTCGAAAATGCCTCTCCGCTAACCGCATGCAGGAAATAGCTCTGGTCCTTATTCGTATCCGTACCTTTCATCAATTGGTGCTCGCCACCCACGTTTTGCAGGCGGGCGTAGTGCCCCGTCGCAAGAAAGTCAGCGCCGAGTCGCTTCGCATACTCAGCGAAGACGCCGAACTTAATCTCCCGGTTACAAAGGACATCCGGGTTGGGCGTTCGACCTTGCTTGTATTCATCGAGAAAATACTCGAAGACGCGATCGCGGTATTCGGCGGCAAAATTGGCGTGATGCAAGGGGATGCCCAATTGATCGCAGACCGCGCGTGCATCCTGCAAGTCTTCAGCGGCGCTGCAATATTCATCATCGGCCTCCCAATTCGTCATGTGGAGACCTTCAACGTCATAGCCATCACGGAGCAATAACCATGCGACAACGGACGAGTCGACGCCGCCGGACATGCCGACGATGACTCGGGGTTTCGTGTTGTTTGATGTGCCGTTCACCCGTCTATGTTACGTGATTAGACGGCAGGCGGGCTAGGGTCGTCGATCAGGTACGCCGACTGAGGTTCGATATCGTGTTCGTGAGCTCTGGCGTCGCGATATCGAGCGGAACTTGCCACTGTTCGCGTCTACCGGCGATAAAGTCATCAAGTGCTGTTAAAACGATCGGTGAGCGGAGGCGGTGCGCGTCCGCAGCGATGGCATCGCGGCTGCGCCAATGCACGGACAGGATGCCGGCATCGAGCGTTGTACTCTGTGATTCGTCTTGGACGTCGCCACAGAATACTAGGCGGATGCTGCGCAGACTGCGCTGCAAATCGAGCCATAGATAGGCACCGACAAACCCTTGAGGGGTGAAATGCCAGCGTGTCTCTTCCATCACCTCGCGTATGACTGCTGATTCGGCACTTTCGCCAGATTCGATATGACCACCCGGCAAGTTGACAACCACGCCATTGCGGGTCACCTCTTCGATACACAGAAACCGACCATCACGTTCAGCAATCGCAGATACGGTGACATCCGTCGTAAATTGTTGTTCTTGTTCTAGCATCGTCCGTCGTTATAGGTGAATGTTGCGGAACTCGTTCTCAACTTCGCTGGCCGCCCAAATCTCGTCGAAGGTGTGTAAGTAGTTGCTGGCGACAGGAGGCGTGTAATCATCTGCGATACCGTCCCAGCGCGTTGCGTCCAGTCGATAAGCGATCGCCTTGTTGTCAGCTATGCAATAGGCTTCTGGCACCTCGCGGTAATCATCGTGCACATTACGAAATTCAATAAAGCTGTTTAGTCTTCTTCCCATGGTGACCAATCTGTTGCCATTCTTGATCGCGCGCATGGGGTCGGAGATCAGAACTCTGACTCGTGCAAAGCGCCGAGACAGTATGAGTTTTTTGACCGCCTCGAGAAACTCAGGGTGGTCGTATACACCGGGTTCGAGATCGCGCGTCATGATCGAGAGTTTACGTTCCGCTGTTGCACAAATGAGTGACGCGGCATCTCGCATATCGCTACGATCAGAAAGGACCCAGCGCTCACCGACGCGATCTTGTTGTTCTGCTGCTGCCACCCTAGTGCTGCTCCGTGACCGACACTTATCTCACAGGTCGGTTGCAATCAGATTGCAGACGGTCGGGTTAACGCTGCTACGTTCTGGTCATTCGCATCAGGCAGTGTTCGATGCCTGCTTCGTCGAATGGCTCCCCTTCCACCGCAAATCCGTATTGCGAATAAAAGCCAATCGCGTCGACCTGCGCATGCATCCAGGGAATTGCTTTTCCTTGTTTAACAGCGGCTACGATCAACGCCTCCAGCAGCGCTGCACCAACGCCATGACCTCGCCAGGCGGGCAGTACTGCCATGCGAGTGATCTTACCGTCAGGTTGCAAACGTCCCGTACCGACGGCGTCACGTTTTTCCGTTATGGCAAGAAAGTGATCACTGGTTGCGTCTAGGTCATCCCATTCCTCGTGTTCTGGAACCGATTGTTCTTTAATAAACACTTGCTTACGGATGGCCATAAGGCGGGCGGAGTCAGTGTCCCAGTCCGTTTTGATGATTTCAAACATAGCGTCAGTCTTCGTTATGTTAAGCGGAAAATATTGTTGCGTGCGTGGCAACGCAGCACTGGTAGAGATCGCATCGCATCTACGTCGCGATGGGTGGCAGCTTGTCAGTTATCGTTCAGCGTTTACCCACAGAGGAAAGTGCTTCACCGGTCAGCGCCATATTGGTGGGTCCCGCAAGGTGTCCAAGCGAGAAACGCTCACGACTTTCCTGGGTTTTCTTTCGGATCTCCTCGAGTTGCGCTTTTTCGCTGGCTGCAATCAACTTACCAAGGATTCGGCCAAAGTGACTATGCATTGCCTGGCGAGCCGCAGCCGGTTCACGAGATTTCAGGGCGTCCAGAATGTCGACGTGCTCTCTTACCCGAGCCTGCGGCGAGTCTTCGCAAATAGCTTGGT
Source organism: Pseudomonadota bacterium (assembly GCA_039700805.1). Lineage (GTDB taxonomy): Bacteria > Pseudomonadota > Gammaproteobacteria > Steroidobacterales > Woeseiaceae > CALBPI01. The sequence goes on from JBCAZE010000026.1 coordinate 10,303, forward strand.
ATGCCGCATGCACTTCCGGGGAATTATCTCGGACGTTCCACAGACTATTGAACACGGAAATGATCATTGCATTGCGTGTCGCCTCAGCAATGATGCGATGAAATTCTTGGTCGGCTTGCTCAGAAATGAGCTCGGCATTCTCACTCTCATCAGCCATGCGCGCTAAGGTGCCTTCAAGCGCGGTTAATTGCTCATCGGTGATCATGGTGGCCGCGAGAGCGGCGCCTTCGCCTTCAATAAGCGCACGTGCTTCGGTGAGTTCAAAGGCGCTAATTGTGCGGTCGACCCGTGTTGATGAATCCTGGGAAGCTAACACGTAGACGCCAGAACCTGTCTTCACCTCAACCTGACCGAGGGCCTCGAGTGCAATGATGGCTTCTCGAACGGTGGGGCGACTAACCCCAAATCGTTCAGCGAGCTCCCGCTCCGGGGGGAGTCGTCCCCCGGTAGGGTACTCGCCAGAGTCGATCAGAGATTGCAGGTTTTGTTGCACGTTCCTGTAAAGACGCTTCTCGCTTGGCATTCGCTTATTCCCCAATATGCTGCGCGCTCACCGCGTCAAACAATAGCATGTTTGGCTAATTGGTAAAAAGACTTGTCAACCAATATCGCGAAGCTCATGGCGTCGCCACTTCCCAAAGCTGAATCCCGTTGCCTTCTGGATCACTCAGCGAAGCAAAACGCCCGTGAGGATAATCGTCAATATTTGAGACAACATTACCATTCTTGCGCAGCTGTTCGACCATTTTGGCGAGATCGTCGACGCGGAAATTGATCATCCAGCTCTTTCCGTCCGGGATCATTGTGTTGTCGACGGTGAAAGGATCGAAGACGGTAAATCCTGCCTCTTGTTGCCAGGGTAGGCCACCCGTCTTCTGCGGCGCGAGTTCTACGCCAAGATTGTCTCGGTACCACATCGCGAGCGCGTCAGGATCATCCGCTCTGAAGAAAAATCCTCCAATTCCTGTGACCTTTTCCATAGTGACTTGCTCCTCGAGGTGTCCAAGCGCCGAGACCGGCGCCGCTAACATTACGCCTGACGCTAAACCCATTGTCGTTGCAACACGTCGTGTCACACCGCTGTTGGGCGTTTGTTGCGTCTGTGCACTGTCGTTGCCTTTTTTCATCTTGGTGTCCTTATCAAATAGCGTGCATTTTATTGCGATGACTTCTTGTGTCGAAGCTTAGACTAACATCATTCTCGATATCCTCATTCGATTGAGGGTGCGATCTGTATTGTCTAAAGAAAAACCAGGGCGTGACGCTGACTCCGGCTAGAACGTCCCACGCATGCTACGATCGAAAGCCTGCTAACCCTGCCGAGTGACACAGTCTATGGATGACGACCTCACCAGTACGATTCGCATCACACGCAAACCAACGGTGATCACCGACGACGTTGGTGGGCAGGTCTGGATGGATTCTGTGAAATCCGCCGAGTTCGAAATCCTCTCGACGATGCGTTTGAAAGTCATGTTGGACGAGGATCCGGAACTCGCTAGGGAGCAATTGAAGCAGGCGGCATCGGCGGGCGATGGACTGATTGCTCGCAATGTTGATGACAATACGTTGAATGTCATGCCAGACGACACGTTACGTGCGGCGCTGAACAACACACCGGGTGACTACGAGTCCGAGCAGACGCCTTCCGATCTGGATGAACTGACGCTCGTGTCCACACAAATGCTGCGGGTCGTCTTGGAAAAGCCGGAGCTAACGCCGAAAGAAGTCTCCGAAGAGCTTGAGTTGATCGCTGAGCAGGAGTCGATGGGCGGTTTCGATCCCTACAATAACTGCTGAGTTTGTGTTGACCACCTGTTAACCGATCGACAGGGAGGGCACGGGTTGCAACCTGAGTGGCGCATCGGCTGTCACCCCAGATGAAAAGACCTGTGCGCTGTGCACCAGACTGGTTCAATGCATGTCCTAAGTGGGTGCAAGCTGCCAATTCTATTGCGAATTTTCAGTATCTGCTTTGAATGCTTGGCGGCATGCGGCATAGTGATCCAGTACGAATTTCTATCGGCCTGCGGGCCAAAATTATGCTGCTTGTTTTCACCGATCTCGACGGTACGTTATTGGATCATTACAGCTATGCGTGGGAGCCCGCGTGTGAAGCGCTTACTGCACTCAAGCAGCGACAGCATCCTGTCGTGCTGGTTAGTAGTAAGACGCTCGCAGAAATCAATGAGTATCGTCGTGAGCTGGATCTTCCACATCCGGTGGTTGCCGAGAACGGCGCGGTCATTGATGTACCCAGCGGCTATTTCGACGTGTGGGTCGACGACACGAAAGCGGCTCACGCAAGACCGGAGCTGCAGCGCCTCTATCTCGATGCAAAGGCACGCCATGGTTATGGTTGCGAGGCTTTTTTTGAGATGGGCGTTAGTGGTATCGCTCGAGAAACCGGGCTCGAACCGATGCGGGCTGCTCAGGCGAATGACAGGCTCGCGAGTGAACCAATTCTGTGGCGAGATTCAGAGCACCGAAAGCAGCAATTTGCTCGAGGGATGCGCGAACATGGTCTTCGATGTGTGATGGGCGGCCGATTCCTACACTTGATGCCGGACACAGACAAAGGCCGAGCGGTTAGAAAACTCATGAGCGCGTATTCGACGAAATTTTCGGGTGAACGTATAACGTCGGTTTCGCTAGGCGATGGGCCAAATGATCTCGATATGTTGAACAGCACCGACATTGCCGTGATTATTCCTGGGCATCACAACCAACCGATGGACTTAGATGGCACCAATCGTGTGGTTAAAGCGGGTGAGAGCGGTCCCGTCGGCTGGAACGAAGCCGTGTTGGGTTTGATTGAAGCAACGCACCAACACGCAGAAAAGAATAAACGGAGAATAGACCTTGGGTGACTTTCATCAAAACGGCAATATCGCCACCCTGCACAACCTTACCAATCGACCCGTTGAGGCACTTGAGGATGAGCTGATCGAATTCTCACGACACCGATTGCTAGGGCTGGTTATTCCGTCTTTATACTCTGAGCTTGAAACGCCGGCGCTTGAGAGAATTGTGCGTGAATTGTCGCGGGTACCTTATCTCAATGAGATTGTCATTGGTTTGGATCGTGCAACAGAGTCTGAGTATCGCCACGCATTAGAGTTTTTTGGACGCCTTTCGCAACATCACCGCGTGTTGTGGAATGACGGGCCGCGATTGCGAGCATTGGATAAGAAGTTGGCCAGCGAAGGTCTCGCACCGACCGAGCCCGGCAAGGGGCGTAATGTCTGGTACTGCTATGGCTACACATTGGCTTCGGGTCGCGCGGCCAGCGTTGCGCTGCATGACGCCGACATCAAGACTTATACGCGAGATTTGCTGGCGCGCTTGATTTATCCGGTCGCGAATCCGAATTTCAATTATGTGTTCTGTAAAGGTTATTACGCGCGGTCGAACGGCGAGAATCTCGGCGGTCGTGTCACACGTCTGTTGGTTACCCCGTTGATCATAGCGTTGCGCACAGTGTGCGGCCGGAGCGACTATCTCGATTTTCTGCACAGCTTCCGCTACCCGCTGGCAGGTGAATTCGCGATGCGTACTGATGTGATCAACGATTTACGGATTCCAACGGATTGGGGGCTCGAAATTGGTGTGCTCAGCGAGATGCATCGTAACTATTCCAACAGTCGAATCTGTCAGGCAGACATTGCGGACAACTATGATCATAAGCATCAGGTCCTCAGCCCGGACGATCAAACCAAAGGTTTATCAAGGATGAGTATCGACATTGCTAAAGCGATGTACCGGAAACTCGCGATTCAGGGCGAGACGTTTTCGACGGCAAAGGTCAGGACGATCAAGGCCACTTACTATCGCGTCGCGCTAGACTTCATAGACCTGTTTCAGGCAGATGCTGTGGTCAACGGTCTTAAATTCAATCGTCATGCCGAAGAGGCTGCGGTGGAGTTGTTTGCGGCTAACATCGTGGCTGCTGGTGATAAGTTTCGCCAAGACCCAATGGATACACCATTCATTGCGCCTTGGAATCGCGTGGTGAGTGCCATGCCGTCGGTCCTTGATGAATTGCGTGATGCCGTCGAGGCAGACATGGATGAGTTTGCGTGATGAGCGAGCCTTCGATGGACAAGTTGCTGGCCCGTGTTGGTGCCCACTTGGAGATCATCTACGAAGACGCCGAGCCGCTTTTGGCTCAGCGTCTGATTGAAGCGATGGCCTACGAGGATGGCGTCAGCGAACCCGCGCCTTATCAGAATTACTGGGATCAATCGGATTGCTGGATGATCACTTACGCCACGTCGGTTCGCGCCAACGACGAGGCGGGGCTGAAGACACTGGGACGTTTTTGCGATACGCACCTTAGTGACGTCATCAATGGTCTGCACATCTTACCGTTTTTTCCGTTCAGCTCTGACGATGGTTTCGCCGTCATTGATTACTGTGTCGTTGATCGTGAGGCGGGCGATTGGGATGACGTCTCTGATATCGCTGAGCGATATCGGCTGATGGCCGATTTGGTCATTAATCATGCATCGAGTCAATCGCGCTGGTTTCAAAACTACCTGTCGCGCAAAGATCCAGGGAAGGACTATTTCAAAGAGGCGGCACCCGGCGAAGACCTCAGTATGGTCGTGCGACCACGCTCGACGCCGCTTCGAACGGAAGTCGAAACAGTCGACGGTAAACGTTGGGTCTGGTGTACGTTTGGGCCGGATCAAGTCGACCTCGATTTCGGCAACACGGAAGTGTTGATCGAGTTCGTTCGGATTATCCGGTTCTATCTCGAGAAGGGCATTCGTGTTCTGCGCCTTGATGCGGTTGCTTTCCTTTGGAAGGAGCCTGGTACCAGTTGTCTGCATGATCAACGCACGCATGAGATCATCAAATTGCTGCGTACGCTTGTGGACTTCTTTGATCCATCGGTCATGTTAATCACTGAGACGAATGTGCCGAATCGAGACAACTTGACGTACTTCGGCAACTCCAATGAAGCCCATGCCATCTATAACTTCTCTTTGCCACCACTGCTTATCCATACACTGCTAACTGGCGATTGTCGCCATCTCAAGACTTGGATGATGAGCATGCCACCGGCACGGTTTGGTACGACCTATTTCAATTTCATTGCGTCGCATGATGGCATCGGCATGCGACCTGTCGACGGCTTGTTGTCAGAAGCGGAGCGCTCCCGATTGCTCGAGACACTCACAGGTTTCGGCGGGAAAATTTCGCTGCGTACTGGCCCTGATGGCGCGGCGCATCCGTATGAAGTAAATATTAGTCTCATCGACGCACTGGCTGGCACTGAGGCGGGCCGTGACGACTATCAAATCGATCGGTTTATCTGTGCGCATGCCATTATGCTATCGCTCGAGGGTATTCCGGGTATTTATATTCATAGTCTTTTGGGTACATCGAATGACTATGAGGGAATGGCTAGGACGGGTAGATATCGTTCGATCAACCGTCACAGTTGGGACATCGAGCGGCTCGAGGCTTTGCTGGCCGACGCCCAAAGCGTACAGGCGACTATTCTCTCAAGACTCGAAGCACTAATTAAACTGCGACGCGAGCAGCCCGCATTTCATCCGAACGCCGTCCAATTCACCTTGCAGCTCGGGCTTAAGGTTTTCGGTATCTGGCGCCAGTCATTGGACCGGCATCAAGATATCTTCAGTATCAGTAATGTGACTGCGGAACGCCAGACGATCGAGCTCGCGAATATTAACTTGATCAGTACCGCTCGTTGGCGAGATTTAATCTCTGGGGAGCACATCGCCTCCGATCAGAAGGTTCTCGAGTTGCTGCCCTATCAAACTGTATGGCTGACCAATCAATAACGCTCGACGCTTTTCTGGCAAAACATGACCTGCCGCAATCCTATCGGGAGAGCGCGAACACATTTTTCTTGCCGCTCGCACGAACGATTGTGGAATGGGGGGCGAATCACGAGGGTGCACAGTTCATTGGCATCAATGGGGCGCAGGGGACCGGTAAGTCGACGCTCGCAGACTTTTTCAAAGAGGTCTTGGCCGCCGAATTCGGCAAACGTTGCGCGGTTCTCTCCATTGACGATTTCTATTTAACGAAAACTGAGCGGGAGCGGCTCGCCGTGTCGGTACACCCATTGCTAAAGACGCGCGGTGTACCAGGAACCCACGATATCGCACTCGCCAATAGGGTTTTACATGATTTGAAAACGCTGAAGAAAGGCGAGCGTTATTCGCTCCCTCGGTTCGATAAGTCAGTTGACGATCGGGCCCCTGTTGAGACATGGGAGTCGGTCGATGGTCCAGTCGACATCGTTTTCCTCGAGGGTTGGTGTGTTGGCTCCGTCGCTAGCGACAATGAGTCTTTAGATGCGCCAATGAATGCGCTAGAGCAGACCGAAGACTCGGATGGCGTATGGCGTCAGTATGTCAATGAGCGACTGGCTGGTCCCTATGCAGCGTTATTCGCGCAATTGGACAGACTCTGTTTTCTGAAAGCGCCGAATTTTGACGCTATCGTTCGATGGAGAACAGAACAGGAACACAAACTCCGTCAACGGACCGGTGCGGCGGGCGTCGCCGTGATGTCCGATCAAGAAATATTGCGTTTTATTCAGCACTACGAACGTATTACCGTTGCCAATCTTGAGGATTTACCGCGTCGGGCTGATGTCATGATCACGCTTGGTACGGACCATCGCGCTATGGCGATGGAGTATCGCCGATCTAGTGAGCCTCTAGCGCCGCATCTAGAGAGGCGATAGCGTTCTTAATGTCGCTGATGGCTTTTGGTTCATTCGCTTGCGCGCGGTTAATGTAATAGATGAACCCAGAGAGGTATTGCTCCCCATCGTTGAACCGAATTTGAGCGTTGCGCTCATTCAGGAAACGTTCGTTTCGTCGAACGACGTCAATGGACTCGTAAGCGCGCGCGATGACAAGTAAGTCGGCCGCATCGACGGTCACAACAGCGCCGGAGTCGGTCGCAAGTTCGTACGCGATACTGGTGACGACCGGAGTCTCGAAGTTTGGTAGCTCTTTGGGAAACACGTTGTTGTCAATCAAGTCATTGATTGCCCGTTGATAACTTTCAAGCATGATTGCGCGTTTGGGTTCGACCTCAGTCAGTGCGCGGAGGTTCTGCCCAAGCTCGGCGCGGACAAGACTCAGTGCCGCCAATGCATCCTTTTCTTCATTAAGGTCGTCGCGCCACTGTTCAACCAAAAAAGCTAGCAGTACGCTTAAGAAAATTGCACAAGACTCGACCGCGACGCGGAGTAGGCGGTTGTTACCGGGTTTGCTCATTGTTGATCTCTCAGATCGTCTTCATTGGCTACAAAGGTTGATTCGGGTGATATCGCAACCCGGATGCAACCTGCGTCGGCTAACGACGCTAAACCAGTAGACAAGGATAATACTTGCATGTCATTCATTCGTGGCCGATAAATCCACCCGATTGCCGTTTCCACAATTCAGCGTACAACCCATTCTGATCAACCAGTGCATGGTGCTCACCGGATTCGATAATCTGGCCTTGGTCCATGACGATCAAGCGATCTAACGTCGCGATTGTCGATAATCGGTGCGCAATCGCGATAACCGTTTTACCGGTCATCAGCTCAAACAGGCTCTCTTGAATTGCCGCTTCTACCTCGGAGTCCAGCGCGGATGTCGCTTCGTCCAGAATGAGAATCGGCGCATCCTTCAAAAACACGCGAGCGATTGCAATTCGCTGACGTTGTCCGCCTGATAATTTGACGCCGCGTTCGCCGACGAAAGCGTCGAGCCCGGTTCGACCTTGTTGATCGGAAAGCGTCTCTATGAACTCCCATGCTTTGGCGCGTTTTGCCGCAAGAATGATCTCTTCGTCGGTTGCGTTCGGGCGGGAATAGCCAATGTTGTCTCGGATGGAACGATGCAGGAGTGATGTGTCCTGTGTAACCACGCCGATTTGCGCGCGCAGCGAATCCTGTGTGACTGATGCGATATCTGTATTGTCGATGACTATCTGGCCAGCCTCGAGATCGTAGAATCGCAGTAGCAGATTCGTCAGCGTTGTCTTGCCAGCGCCGGAGCGACCGACGAGACCAATTTTCTCGCCCGCTGCGATGTCTAGACTTAAACGTTCGATGGCGCCGGACCCCTTCCCGTAGTGGAAGCGTACATCTTCGAAGCGAACGGCCCCGTTCGGGACGTTCAGTGGACTAGCGCCCGGCGCATCAATAACTTCGCGTTTCTTGGCCATCATTGCAGCGCCATCATGAACAACGCCGATGTTCTCAAATAGTGAAGAAAGCTCCCACATAATCCACTGCGACATGCCATTCAAGCGCAACGCGAGGGCAATAGCGATCGCAATCGCTCCGATTGACACGAGCCCTTGCAACCAAAGCCAAATCGACAAAGCAGCGACGGCAAAGACCAGCACCGCGTTATTAAAGTAGATACAGCTCTGCATCAGAGTCACGAGACGCATCTGTTCGTGAACCGTCTGAAGGAACCCATCCATCCCATCCTTTGCGTATCGTGCCTCTCGGCCGGCATGGGAAAATAGCTTGACGGTCATGATGTTGGTGTAGCTATCGACGATACGCCCGGTCATCAGCGATCGTGCATCCGCTTGTTTACGGCTTACCATCGAAAGCCTTGGTACGAAAAAACGTACGGCGCTCGCATACAGAACGAACCAGACAAGCAATGGCAACGACAGACGCCAGTCAGACTGACCCACCATAATGACTACTGCTACAAAGTAGACTGAGACGTATACCAATACGTCAGTGACTTTCATGACGGTCTCACGCACCGCGAGCGCTGTTTGCATGACCTTAGTAGCAACACGGCCGGCAAATTCGTCGGCGAAAAATGACAGGCTCTGACCCAACAGATATCGATGCATTTGCCAGCGAGCGATCATCGGGTAGTTGCCGAGCAAGGTTTGATGGATAACCAATGCTTGAATCAACACGGCGCCGGGGAGGGCGACCAGTAAAAAAGTGCCCATTGCGGCGAGTGTGCGCCACTCGCGCTCCAGGAAGCTATCGGGGTCCGCGTCCGACAACCAATCGACCAGTGAGCCGAGGAAGCCAAAGAGCGTCACCTCACCGATGGCAATAAACGCACTGAGGCATGCCATCAGGGCAAGCCAACCGACAACGGGTTTTGAGTAGCGCCAGCAAAAAGGGACTAGCCCTGCGGGTGGCTGCCCGGGTTCTTCATCGGGGTAGGGGTCGATCCTGGATTCGAAAAAGCGAAACATCGATGACGATTTCCGGCGCGTCAGGCGGCCGTAGATAATGGCGCAGGTCGGGTGTCTTGGCAAAGAGTTTCTGACTCGTCGCGGGAACCGTGAGTCGCTGCAGCTCGCTCAAGTTAGTGCGGTTATGGAATCAACCGACGTTATTATTTTGCAGGTCGTAGTCTTGCCTTGGCGTCGGCGCATAGGCGAAAACAATTGCAGATAGCCCCTTCAGTGTGAAGGGTTTGGCCAGGTGATCGTCCATGCCGGCCGCGAGACACATTTGTCGGTCCGCCTCCATGGCATTTGCCGTCACCGCCACAATGGGAAGGCTGCTTTTCCCACCACCAGGCAGCGCACGGATCTTCCGTGTTGCCTCAAAACCATCCATGCCTGGCATTTGGCAGTCCATCAACACAAGGTCGAACGTGTTTGCCTCAATGGCTAGGATCGCCTCAGGGCCATTCGCTGCAACGGTCACTTTTGCGCCGAGCTTTGTCAGCATTGCTGTCGCAACGCGTTGGTTGACCACTTGGTCTTCGACCAGAAGGATACTGCACTCGATGCTATCGTTTGATCGCTCCTCGGCCTGCACCTTGGGAGTCACTTTCGTCATCTCATTGGAGACGACTAACGGCAATCGTAGACTGAATGTTGAGCCATGGCCGAGTCGACTCGTCGCCGTCAAAGAGCCGCCAAGCATCCGAGAGAGGTCTCGACTGATGGCGAGGCCAAGACCGGTGCCTTCAAACTGTCGATTCGCGCCGTCATCGATTTGCGTGAAAGCACTGAATACGCTTTCTAGTGCACTCTCTGAAATACCGATGCCTGTGTCAACAACGTCAAATTGCCAGTCATTACTACCGGATACCGGGGGCTCAACCACGACACGTACCGTGCCTTTTTTTGTGAACTTGATGGCATTGCTGATGAGGTTGGACAGGATCTGCCGCAATCGATCGGGGTCCGAGAGTGCGACCACCTCTTCTTGACACTGCGAATCCATCGATAGTGCAATCCCGGCATTGCTTGCCATACCATTAAATCCGGCTACCGTATGGTTGAGTAACTTGAAGAGTTCAAATGGACGTTCGCGAAGGGATACTTGGCCCGAGTGAATTTTCGACAGGTCCAAGACGTCATTGACAATGGTCAGCAACGCTTGGCCACTGTCGAGCATAACTCCAAGCATGTCTTTTTGGCGTGTATCGAGTCTCGTGTCTTCGAGGATTTGACCCATCCCAAGGATGCCATTGAGCGGTGTTCGAATCTCATGAGACATGTTGGCTAGAAAGCGACTCTTTGCCTCGTTTGCCGCTTCTGCTTGTTCTTTGGCGGCGCGTAGCGTTTCCGCGCGTGCTTCCATTCTCTCTGTCCTGGAGCGAACGAAAAAGAACGCGAACGCGGCGACGAGAACGATGCCAAGTGGCACAAACCAAGGTTGTCTCAACACCGGCGCAGACATTCGGAACGCGTACGTCGCTATGGTTTCACTCCACGATTCACCAATAAACCGTGATCGCAACTCGAAGCTGTAGTCGCCGCCAGCAAGACTCGAGAAGTTAACGGCATTACTGCTGGTAGCAGGTTGCCAATCATCGCTGAGTCCTTTGAGTCGATAGCTGTATTCAATGCCGTTAGGACGTTGTAACGAGACTGTATCGTAGGTAATCGACACCCCCCATTCGCGCCAATCGACATCGCTTAGCGGTTCAATGGATTGTTGACTTCTACCTGTCACGACCCGCGTCACTTTTGGCTCGAGCGCGATCGGACTCGCCATACCCCTCAGCGCATCCATTTTGGTTGCGCCAGTCACTGTACCGACCCAGAGATTGCCTTCTCCATCGTCGTAAGTTGCGTGGACATTAGTCTCCACGCCGAGGAAACCCTGCAGTGCGCCGTAGTGATGCGTGCGGCCGGTAGCGGGGTCGATTTGATACAGACCTTCCTCTCCACCGACCACCAAACTGCCATCCACTGGAGCTGCTACGGTGTATATCGACTGATCTCTGAGCTCCGTGTTCGTCGCCATATTGACCGCGTGATCACCATCGAATCGATATAGGCCACCGTCTTCCGTTCCGATAACCAGTGATTGACCGCCATCGCTAATGATGTGGTTGAAGGAAAGGCGGTCGATCCCAACATTGTCAGCGTAAATTGTTTGTGTTCGGCTACTATCAGCGCTGATATGAACGAGACCGACACCGTCCGCGCCATACCAAATCGATCCATCGTCGGTCGTCGTCACCGCGTAAACGCTAGTTACCTTGTGCTCGCCGATCGGGCGAACATCTCGGGACTGCGGATCGAAGTGGAGCAACCCACGGTCGGCGGTTCCTATCCATACATCACCGGACCGATCGACAACTATCGCCAATACCTCGATGCCTTCGGTTTGCGCGATCAGAGAAGCGTGCATGGTGTCAGGATCGAATGCATAAACGCCTTTTCCTCGCACACCGACATACAGCGTCCCATCCGCGTTCGCGGCAATGTCCCGCACGGGACCGGTCGGCAGGCCAATACGTGGGTTCAGATTCTTTGCGCGACCGTTGTGAAGTTCGACCAGTTCCTCATTGGTACCGATGTAAAGGCGATCGTCTGCGCCGCCGGCAAGACTCCAAACGACCGGATTCAATGCGGCAGCGGAGATATCGTAGTGAGTGAAGCGGTCACCCAAGTAACGCATCAGTCTTGAATCGGCGGCCAGCCAAACCGTGCCCTCACGGTCAATGAACGCGGTCTGCACTTCGCCAAATCGCCCAACCAGTTGACCAGACACCCGAGTGTCACCGCCCAGCAGTACGTTGGTCGCAAAGCGATACACCGCCAAATTTGCACTAAACCATGCTTCTGACTGGCCGACGGTCAACCAGTCGAGTCGCTCGAACTTCGGCGTTTGGTAGGTAGGTTCGACACGATTGCCAACCACCGGTCCGACAACACCGTCGGTGGTTGCGGCCCAGAGTTGATTGTCTTGGCTGACGTCGATGGCAGCGATGTCATCGAGAGCACGACGTGGATTCCACGCGTCGGACACACTCTGGTAGAACAAGGTGTTCCCGATTTGAAGCCAAAGCACATCGTCCAGAACTTCCATTTTGTGGATTTGAGTAGCTGTTGTTAAGAGTTGCGTCGGTGTTGCTTGATTCGTGCCTCGTCCCAATCGAAAAAGACCGGTTTCCTCGACATAGAAAAAGATCGCGTCCTTGGCGACAGCAAGCGATGTCACCAAATTCTGCTGCGTCTCGTTCGCTTCGTAAATGACGTTGATCTCGCTACCGCGCAGGACGATAACATTGCCGCGTGCGTCGCCGATAAAGATGTCATCTCCCTCGGCAGTCACACTGGTTAGGTGATTAACGGGCAAGCCGTCGGCGATCGTGTACGTCGAGAATGATTTTCCGTCATATCGGTTGAGCCCGCGCTGTGTGACAGCCCATAGGTAGCCAAAACCATCTTGCGCGAGGCCGGTGACTTGGGCCTGCGACAGACCGTCCTGGGGCGTGTAAGAAAGAAAGGGCTCAGATGCTGGGACGTCATGCGTATCTGCGAGTAATGTCACAGGCATACAGGCAAGCCACAAGGCGATAAGATCCCGGCAAATGAATTTGATTTTTGACATGACCTGACGTTAACGCTGCCCGTTGTTCGTCTTCGGCCGATTGTTTGAAAGCTTTAGTCGATCGCGGTGAAAGCCCCAATGCCAGATAGCCAGCGATAGACCGGCGATTGCAGGGAGCCATGCCAACGCCGATCAGCGCATAATCGCCTCACGTTGGCTGCCTCGGCTTGATCGAACGCCGCATGTTGGCCATTCGCAAAAACATGCCTATCGGCGTCGACGTCGGAATAAGCGATTCTTGTGTAGCTATGCAGCTCGGTTTCGTCGTTGAGAGATTGCCAATCAGGGCGGAGCCCGACCTTGCATTGCGAGATAAGAATCCCAAACGCAATCAATAGTTCAACGCGATCACCGTCGATAGGTAGTACGTCCATCAGTGTCAGGGGGATCTCTCCTGGAATCGTATCGCGCCCCGTCAACGGATACCGGTAACGCGTGTCGAGCTCAGCCGTATCGCTGGTTGTACCGACCATCGCTGCGATGTCACCGATCAGCGGTGCTTGGAATCCGATGGACCAAGTACTGCACAGCGTCTTAGCAACACCGTGATGCGCCTGTCCAGGTGGTACGTAGAGGACGTCGGTAGGCTCGCAAAGATAGTGTTGTTGCCACGCTGCGCTCTCAAGCAGCCGTAGTTCGGAGTTGGCTTTGCGTTTTCCGGCCTGACCCAATTGCCAGCTTCTCTCCCCGTGACCTTGCAACAAAAAAACATCGTAGCTGTCGGTATGCGGTCCTACCGAGCCCCCGGGCGCCGCGACACTCACCATGACATCGTCAATCAACCAATCAGGTATGAAGCGTAGCGCCGTGTAGAGCGAGCGAATGCCTGGAACATGCTTGTCAACGTCCTGAACGAGCAGCGTCCAATCGGTATTGGGAAGTGACGTGAGGAGCGATTCATCGATGCCAGTGGTCAGGAGCTCGTAGTCGTCAACTTCACCTGTATGTGTGATGACGAGGCGGGACTCGACGCCGTCTTCGAGTGCAAGTCCAGCGATTTCATCAATCGTCAGCGGTGGCGTCCAACGTTCATTGTACGACCACTTTACGTGC
>JBCAZE010000198.1:0-5417 GCA_039700805.1 Pseudomonadota bacterium
CGACCCAGCTAACAAAACACCAGTCGTTCGATTGATTTTCAATCCTCTCGACCGGGTCGTTAATCCGACATCACGGCAAGTCGCTCTTAGAACGACTGGTGTTTTGTTAGCTGGGTCGTACTTACGCAGCTTGACCGAATAACGAATGACATCGCCCGGCCGCAATGGATCATCGGTTGGTGCAACGCGCGTGATATTCACGATTGACCAGTCAACGTTGGCGAACTCGCCGGCTGCGCGTTGTTCTTCCGCCGCATCTCGGATGGCGCCGACACGGTCGGCCGTGTCGACGTCGCTCAAAATGCTCTCGTCAAGAGTCATGTTTTCTTCTGCTACGGTCGTGACATCGCGCGGTATTGCGGAAGTCGGTCCGGTCAATTGCTCCAAAGGGCCTTTGGCAATGTCGTCAGGATCCGCTTCGCCCAATGAGGCCGGTAGTGGAAAGTCATCGCTGGGATCATCACTAGCAGACGGCTCGAGTTGATCTCCGGGAAAGGCTCTTGGGTCGATAGCGTCTTGGGACTGTTGTAACTGATCCCCAGGAAACTCAGTAGGCGATGAAGTACCCGGAGGTGTACGAAACTGATCTCCAGGAAACGCTCTTGGATCGATATCATCTTTGGTAGGTTGTAGTTGATCGCCGGGGAAGGCGATTTGATCATCGGGAGTATCGAGATTTTCGAAGTTGTCTCCTGGGAAAGCGTTTGGGGAGATCGATTGCGGGCGCGATTCAAAGTTATCGCCAGGAAACGCCACTGGATTCTCGGGCTCCGCATTTCCCTCAAAGTTATCCCCAGGAAATGCGTTGCGATCGATACTCGCTGCTTGTTGTCCAAAATTGTCTCCAGGAAACGCCGCGATGCTTGGACCGGGGGAATCTTGTTCGAAATTGTCGCCGGGGAATGCGCGTGATGGCGCCAAGGGTTTTGCCAACGCTGTGCGCTCGGATGCGTCCAACACCCCATCGTAGATCCTCAGATCGTCGATAAGGCCCCTGAACGGACGGCGCTTTTGGTGGTTGTATGCGCCGAGGTAGATCGATGTCTGATGACGCTGATCGCGAAATAGGCCCACCGACTCGACTTCGATACCGTTCACCATCAGTGTCGAGATAACGTGCATCGCCATCTCACCGTTTCGGTCCTCGCGCTGCTCTAATCGACGCGTCACAACGACATGTGTCCACTGACCAGGCCTTGCACGGTGGTCTCCGTCAGAGACTTTGGCGCCCGGTACCGGCGCGGAAAAATACGGCTCCGGTAGGTTGAGTCTGTCGACGACCAGAATGTTGCTGATGATAACGGCGTAGCCGCCCATCGCTTTCAGTGCCTCTTCGTCGCTTGGTGGTGGGGCGATCTTTACCCATGCCGAGAGCGTAAATTCGGGGCGGTACTTGGCGCTCAAATTGACCGGTATCTCGATGTAGTGATCGCCGTCAAATTTGAGTGCTAACCCGTGCTTGCCTTGATCCGTTGGTGCGGCGCGGCGGGCGTCGATGGGCTCAATGTTGCCGGTCACATCGATCACGCCATCATCGAATGGGTAGTGGGCAATCAGTTCACCGGCCCGCACTGGCACATGCACAATGCAAAGCGATAGCGTTATTGCAGGGGCAAAAATTCTTAGCAGTATTCGCATCGTCCGTATCTCCCGACGGTTTGTTCGCCGCTTTTTTGTTTGTTCTCTTACGGGATACGAAGAAAAGGCGGGCCGACCGCCACATTGCGGCGAAAAATGTGGCAGACCTTGTGATTGCGACCGACGCCGACGCTAGAATCGACGTGCAAAGCGGTTTGCTTTGCGATCCGTTGTTGGTGGATTTCGGCGTGTACCGTGGGAAAAAACACCGGCACGGGTCAGAGTGAGTACAATCAGGGGTGACATCATCTCGAAAGTTCGCGCGATAACACGATGCAAAAAGGCACAGTCTCAGCGATCAACAGCGCTCCTCCAGGCACACTCAGTGATGAGACCGTGGATCGCATCACTCATATCGTCCAACGTCATAGTGACGGCGATGCGAGCGCTTTCGATCAGGCTATCGAGTTGCTGTATGGGGAATTGCGCCGCATTGCGCATCGAAACCGGCGGCAGATGGGCGGCAACCCCACGCTACACACGACGGCGCTGGTCAATGAAGCTTATTTGAAGATGAAAAGTGCGAGTGGTGATGTCACTAACGCCGCACATTTTCTGGCGATTGCATCGCGTGCTGTTCGGCAGATTATTGTGGACTATGCGCGTTCAAGACGTGCCGCCAAACGCGGCGGCGGAGCGGTACACGTCGAGCTTGATCCACATCACACCGCGGTAGATGCGGAAGTGGAACAACTGCTTATCGTCGAAGAAGCGACGGCTCGTCTCGCGGCACACAACGAACGGCTGGCGAAGATTTTCGAGCTGAAGTTCTATGCTGGTCTTAGCGATGAAGAGCTTGCACTGGCGGTTCCGTGTTCGAAGCGTACCGCACAACGTGACTGGATGAAGGCTCGCGCATTCATCAGCGATTACATGACCAGCGAAGATTCGGCGTAGCGCTGATCCTTGTCCGCGCATGGCGTGATGTGGGCAGGGACTGCGTATTAAAAGACTAAGAGCACAAACACAGTTTTGGGGCGAAACGATTGACTGCCGACGATTTCGATTTTGATCAAGCGCTCGATAGGCTTCTTGACACACCGCTCGAATCGCGTGATCAGGTGTTGTCTTTGTACGAGCAGACACATCCGGAGCACGCGAAGCGGTTGAAGCGGTTGCTTGCTTTCGCTATGGCGGATACGTCTTTACCCACATCGGTCGATGCGCTCGCGCCCGCATTAATCAATACGATGTTCGACGCTGCCGACATGGAGCGCATCGGGACCCGGGTCGGCGCGTACAAAGTGACTTCGTTGGTTAGTCGTGGCGGCATGGGCGTCGTGTTTCGTGCCGAGCGTGACGATGGCGTCTATGCGCAGACCGTGGCGATCAAGTTTCTGCCGCGCCTGATGGCGACCGAACGTAGACGCGAGCTATTCCTTAATGAGCGTGCAAACCTCGCGCGTCTTGAACACCCCAATATTGCACGCATTATCGACGCCGGT
The DNA here is from genome assembly GCA_039700805.1 of Pseudomonadota bacterium. GTDB lineage: Bacteria > Pseudomonadota > Gammaproteobacteria > Steroidobacterales > Woeseiaceae > CALBPI01. The sequence continues at coordinate 3,084 of JBCAZE010000198.1, forward strand.
GTCACTGATGATCAGCTGCCGTACTTTGTCATGGAATACGTTGAAGGCGAGTCGTTGGACATTGCCTGCGATGCGCTGTCTTTCGATGAGCGACTGACGATGTTTACGAAGGTCTGCGATGCGGTGAGCTATTGTCATCAGTCATTGATCGTGCATGGTGATATCAAGCCGTCGAATATCTTGGTGGCGGAAGGGCGCGTTCGTTTACTGGATTTCGGTGTGGGGCATTGGTTGATGGATGATCAAGGCGCATCCCAATGGCATTCAGGGTTTACCAAGGCTTTCGCCGCGCCCGAGGTTCGCGAAGGTGGTATGCATACCATCGCGAGTGACATCTTCTCCCTTGGCATGGTGTTACTTGAGATCCTCGGTCGGTCTACGAATGTGCCCCTTGCGGATGATCTAGACCACATCGCACAACGTTGCCTGCAGGCGGCGCCAGATGATCGCTACGCTTCGGTCGCGGCGCTAAAGCAAGATCTCGAGGCGTTCGTCGAGGGCTATCCGATTCGCTCACGCCGAAACGAGCGAGGATATGTGGCACAACGATTCCTACGAAGAAACAAGTTGTCCGCGATCGCGCTCGCCACAACGCTGCTGGGTCTGGTTGTGGGATTAATGTTGGCGCTGTGGCAATACGATGTCGCCAAACAAGAGGCCATTCGTGCAGCAGAAACAGCAGATTTCGTTAAACGCTTGTTCGAGCGTGCGGGTGAGGAAAGGGATAGCGTCGATGAGATCACACTGCGAGCGCTGATGGATGCCGCAGTTTTACGTCTCGATGACGAGCTCGCGCGATCGCCGAGCGTAAAGCACGATGTGATGGCATTGATTGCATCGGGTTACACGAGTCTCGGCGACTACGAAGCGTCACGGCAATTGCACGAGTCGGTACTGGCCTATCATCTGGAAACCAGCGAGTCGCCGAGTGCAGATATTGCAGTGGCGTTGGCTGCTGTTGCCAACGACATGGTGGCTGTTGGCGAATATGAGCAAGGTTTGACGCGCTACGCCGATGCGCTCGGGCAATTGGAGGCCTCTGGCAACAGTGATTCGCTTGCCATGGCGGACGTGCTTGGACGTTATAGCTTGGCGCTCTATACGCATAGCCGAAGCGAAACGGACGCACAACAGGCGAAAGCGTTGCTCGAACGCAAAGGAAAAATCCTTGAGCGCGTGGCGCCAGGTGATTTCTATCTCGCCTATATCCATCTCGCCAATGTGGCTTCTTGGCACGACGCACATGCCGAGTATCAAGAGGCGGCGAGCCTTAAGGAACAAGCGATCGCGATCGCTGAGTCGCATGGCTACGGGTATTACCCCTCGGCCATCACGATTCGCTGTAATCTCGGCTACTCCTACGATGGGTTAGGTCAGTGGGCGAAAGCGGTCGAGGCCTATCGATCCTGCATTGATCGCCGAACGGTGAGGCTGGGTGATCAGCATCCAGGTTTGATATCCGCCTATCAAAATCTCGCTGTGACTTATTTATCGATGCGTCAGTTTCGCGAAGCGAAAGCACTACTTAAGACGGCAGCGGCTAAAGCGACCGACCAATTACCGGAAAACTCGGTCACGAGATTGGCCGTAGAGCTCAATCTAGCGAGAGTACTTATTCGAAGCGGTGAATCGGCGGAGGCGCTTGTCGCGCTGCCCTCGATTATGGCGCGTATGAGTGCGACGTTGGGTGAGCGTCATCCAGCGGCCGCGCGCGTGCGCTCCATATTGGGCAAAGCGCATTGGGAGGTCGGTGACTATGATGCTGGGCTGGTTTCGTTGCGTCGCGCTTATGCGGATCTGGAAGACAGTGCAATCTGGGCATTTGAGGGCAACGTATGGGTGTCGGACGTGACGGTGTGGCGCGCGGACGCAGAGCTGTCCGCGGGCGATGTCGTCGTTGGACGCGAGCTGGCGTCGCGAGGACTCGAGTATCGACAGCGCGAGCGCAATGTGCCCGGTTGGCGCATCAACGAAGCAGAAGAGGTCTTGCGACGGGCCTCGTTGGACGAATGAGGCCGCAGCGACATGTTGTCGTCGCATCCTCATCGAAACGCGCCTTCCCTGGCGCGTTTCGTGAGGCTGGATGACGCCTTACGAACCCTGTTCAAGCGCGCCATGCTCCGCGGTGATATCGCTTGATGAAGTCACGGTCTTGCCTCGACGCGCCGCCGGATTTCGCCATGCCCAGAGGACCGGTAATCCGGATGCGACGACGGCGAAGATACTCATCTGCCAGGCCGGTACCGCAGCAAACCAGTTCGCGAAGTCGCTGTAGGCCCCGGTCGTTCCGATGGTGTAGTAGCCACCGAACATCGCGAGGGTGGCGACGAGCGC
>JBCAZE010000027.1:0-24188 GCA_039700805.1 Pseudomonadota bacterium
AGTGTCGTCTTGACCGGTGTGCTACTTGCGATGGCACTGCCGACCTATCTACCGATCTATGTCACCGTCATTGCGTGTGGCGTCGCTGTGTTGCTTGCAAAACATGCCTACGGCGGCCTTGGGTACAACCCGTTCAATCCTGCGATGGTCGGATACGCTTTCGTATTAATCAGCTTCCCCGTAGAGATGAGCAGTTGGCTGCCGCCGGGTCTTGGCGATATCGACTATGTACGGCCGTCCGTCGGCGAACGACTGGCGTATGTCTTCACGGGAAATTGGCCAACAGGCCTAACACTGGATGCCGTCACGCGAGCCACACCGCTCGACATGGTCCGCACCGGCATGGCTAATTCACAGATGTTCGCTGAAATCAGTATCAGCCCAATGATTGGTGACTTCGGTGGTTTTGGCTGGGAGTGGATTGGCAATTTCATCGCAATCGCCGGCGTGTGGCTGCTCTACCGCGGCATTATCCGTTGGCACATTCCTGTTGCAGTGTTGGTCGGCATTCTCGCGCCGGCGACGGTGGCCTACATGACATCATCGGGCGCACTCCCGGGACCAGGCTTCCATTTGTTCAGTGGCGCTACCTTGCTGGCGGCATTCTTCATTGCAACAGACCCCGTATCGGCGGCAACCAGCCCCCGCGGTCGACTCATCTATGGCTTTGGCATTGGCCTCATCGCTTGGTGTATTCGAACTTACGGCGGCTATCCGGACGGCTTTGCGTTTGCGGTGTTGTTGATGAACGCGGCGGTACCTTTGATCGATCGACTGACACCGCCGAGGATCATGGGTCATGAGTGATCAAACTTCACGTCGGCCAGGCGTAATCGCCGGCACCGTAAAACTCACGCTATTCGCACTCGTCGCCGCAACGATTGTCGCGGCCGCTTGGCAAGTGACCCGTGAACGCATCGCCACCAATCGACACGCGGCAAAAATTGCCTTGTTCGAGCCCGTGCTCGCCGGTGTTGCTTTTGATGCGGTCGACTACGCGAATCCAAGTCGGCTATCTCCGCCACATGATCTACCGGGCAACGAAGCGGCTTTGATCTACACCGTCTCGGACAAGAATGCACGAGAGGTTGCGCGCGTCTATGAAGTCAGCGCCAAAGGCTACAGTGGCCCCATTCGTCTGCTCATTGGTATAGACACGACAAGCACACTGACAGGCGTACGCGTCATCGCCCACACAGAAACACCAGGCCTCGGTGATTGGATTGAAACATCACGATCAGACTGGATTGACACATTCACCGGCCGATCACTCGCGAACACACCGAAGGACGGCTGGCGTCTGCAAAAGGAAGGAGGCGAATTTGCCGCGTTTACTGGCGCATCGATCACGCCGCGTGCTGTCGTCAATGCCGTGAAGCAAACCCTAGAATATGATGCGAGGCAACGACTGTGAGCAGCATCTGGAAAGATGGGCTTTGGCACAATAACCCCGGCATCGTGCAGTTGCTCGGTTTGTGTCCGTTGCTCGCGATCACCAACTCCGCGGTCAACGCTATTGGCCTTGCGCTCGCGACGTTGTTCGTTTTGACGATGAGCAATCTACTTGTATCCATCGCGCGTCGGGCTCTACAGCCTGAGATTCGTATTCCCGCTTACGTGTTGATCATCGCCGCTTTGGTCACCGCTGTTGAATTGGTGTTCCACGCCTACACACCAACACTTCATGCAAGACTCGGCATCTTCCTGCCATTGATCGTCACCAACTGCGCAATCGTCGCACGTGCTGAGGCCTTTGCCTCACGCCAACCACCCCAGCGTGCGCTCGCCGATGGGCTGGCGCATGGCATCGGTTTTGGATGGGTCCTGATCGTTATCGGTATCACGCGTGAACTCATCGGTACGGGACGCGTTTTTGCCGGACTGAATCAACTGATCCCCGGCGCGACCCAACACGGTATCGAATTATTCGATGGCGGTCTGTTGATGGCGCTGCTACCACCGGGCGCCTTTTTCGCATTGGCGGGTTTGCTCGCCATTCGAAACTTGTTGGAGTCGCGCGAAACATCTGAACAACCTGTACGCGATAGCTAGAGTTCTGGCGTCGACGCGTTACATCAGTCAACCGTTGCCTTTCGGTAGACGTTAGATGCCGTAGCACCAAGGCTATGCGATAATTCTCGGATGCTTTTTGGACAAGATAAATCAGAACTACGGCGTATGTACGCGCAGGCGTGGCAGCTCGCGCAGTCAGGCCAGCCGATGTCGGCGCTCGAACAACAAATCGCGCAAGTGGTCGCGGATCACCCGGAATATCACGAGGCCTTATCGGGCAACACGATCGACAAGGACTACACCCCCGACGGTGGCCAATCCAACCCCTTCTTGCATATGGGGTTACATCTTGCGATTCGTGATCAGGTATCCACCAATCGACCGCCAGGGATTCGAGACGTTTACCAACGGCTCGCATTGAAAACCGGTGACGAGCATGACGCCGAACATCAAATGCTGGAGTGTCTCGCCGAGAGTCTGTGGCAGGCTCAACGCGATGGCCAGATGCCCGATGAATTCGCCTACCTCGAGAAACTATCAGCCTTGCTGTGACGACTCACTCAATCATCAGACGAACTGGTCGCTAACAGCATTGGGACAAACGGAAGCGTGCCGATGAACGAGTCTTTCTTTAGCGTTAAACACATCATGGAGCTGCTCTCGAGCGCGTTTCTCATTGTGCTCGGTTCATTCATCCTGTCGGTGATCATTCTCTATTTCATCGATATCACGCAAACGAAGCACGCGATCCGTCGCAACTTCCCGGTCATCGGTCGTCTGCGTTACTGGTTTGAACATCTCGGCCAGTTCTTTCGCCAATATTTCTATGCGCAAGACAGAGAAGAGATGCCGTTCAACCGTGCGCAGCGTTCGTGGGTCTATCGCGCAGCAAAGGGGGAAGACAATACCGTCGCATTTGGTTCGACATTGAATCTCAAGGCCGTCGGCACGCCAGTATTCTTGAATAGTCCCTACCCCGTATTGGAACAGGACGCCGAACCAGTCTCACCGGTTCTTGTTGGCGCTGGCTGTCGCGAGCCGTACGCGATGCAGTCGTTGTTCAATGTCTCAGCGATGAGTTACGGCGCGATTTCAAAACCGGCAGTACAAGCGCTGTCGGCCGGCACCGCAGCCGCCGGCGTGTTGCTCAACACCGGCGAAGGTGGCTTATCGAAGTATCACCTTGAGGGCGGCGCTGAGCTCATTTTCCAAATTGGCACCGCCAAGTACGGTGTACGCTCATCGGATGGCAAACTCGACGAAGATCGTTTCAAACAGGTCACCGCACATCCGCAGGTCAAGTTGATCGAACTCAAACTAGCGCAAGGCGCTAAGCCTGGAAAAGGCGGCATGCTGCCCGGCGAAAAAGTCACGGACCAAATCGCAGACATTCGCGGCATCCCGAAGGGGCAAGACTCGATCAGCCCAAACCGTCACCCAGAGATTGGCAACGACGACGAACTGCTCGATTACATCGCGCTACTTCGCGATCTGTCCGGAAAGCCAGTTGGCATTAAAACCGTCATCGGCAATATCGCAAACTTTGAACAGCTGCTCACCACCATCAAACGGCGTGGCATTGAGATGGCTCCGGACTTCATCACGATCGACAGTGCAAATGGCGGCACAGGTGCAGCACCGATGTCACTGATCGATAGCATGGGTCTGTCGATACACCAATGCCTGCCACAAGTCGTCAACCTACTCGAACAACATGGTCTGCGCGATCGGATTCGCGTCGCGACCAGCGGTAAACTCATCAATCCCATCGAAGTCGCATGGGCATTGTGCGCCGGTGCTGACTGGGTGAACTCTGCACGCGGTTTCATGCTGTCGCTCGGATGCATCCAAGCGCTGCAATGCAATAAGAATACATGTCCGACAGGCATCACAACTCACGACAAAAAACTACAACGTGGCCTTGTGCCTGAAAACAAAGCTAAACGTGTTGCCCGGTATGCGAAAGGCATGCACAAAGAGCTTTCGATCATCGCGCATAGTTGTGGAGCAGCAGAACCACGACAACTAAAACGGGAACACTGCGCTATCGTTCAAGATGACGGCGCCGCTGTTGATTTGAACACGCTATACGCGACCTAATCGTTGACTCAATCCGTACCGGCCTTATGACCGAGGCCGTGCACACAACCTTCCAGCCTTGCACCCCATCGACGCACGCCATGTGGCCACATAGATGCGCTTCGACGCCGCAGGTTCGTCTTACGGGACATTCCGTGTTTGAATGACAGCTCATCTGAGAGTCATACAAGCGAGTACCCAATCATGCGGATTCGATGGTTTCTTATTTTTGCGGCAGCAGGAGTACTTTGCGCTCCGCTTCAGGCGCAGTCTGACGCGGCTCGAATCGAACGAAACAAGGCGCTTGCGCTCGAATTCTACGAGCAGCTTTGGAACACGAACAATACCGACCGATACAGCGAATTGATTGCGGATGAATATGTGATTCATGACATTGGCGACGACAAAGGCATTGTCGAGCCCGCGATCAAGCAACAAGAAATCGCGGATTTCTTCTGGTCCAACGGCACGATGACCGTGGAGATCGACTATCAACTCGCCGAACGCGACATCGTGGCGACCCGTTGGATCTGGCGTTTCTCTCCCGAGTCGCTATTCGGTCGCGTGATGCTCGGCGTAACCGAAATTCCGATTATCAATGTCTTTCGATTCAACGACGACGGCAAGATCGTCGAAATCTGGAATCATCGCCACGACATCGATACCAGCATGACACTGCGATTCGTCATCAAGGGCTTTGTCTATGGCGTGCTGGTGATGCTGATCGTGCTGCTGTTGTTGCGCTCGCGATGGAAGAAGAAGCTCAAGATAATCAGCGCTGCATCTGTGAGCAGCACTTAGACCCAGACATCATTGTTGGCCGTTAGCTCGCCACCGGCGTCGCCTGTATTCACGACGCCTTTGGGCTCGACCAACATGATCTTGCATTCACCTTCGGCGACCGGTTTGTGCTCAACGCCCCTAGGGACAACCGTCATTTCGCCCGCATTCAGCGTAATGGAATGATCTCGAAACTCGATCGTGAGGGTCCCTTCCACAACAATGAATACCTCATCGGTATCCGGATGGTCGTGCCAAACAAACGCTCCTTGAACCTTCGCGAGTTTGAACTGGTAGTCGTTCATTTCAGCGATCACGCGGGGCGACCAATGGTCAGAGAACTGACCGAATTTATCACTGAGATTTATGACGGACTGGCTCATAGCGCCTCCGATTTCGACGATCGATGACGCTATAGTGCTACAGGCGTCAGCCCAAAGCACGCGCCAACCCACTATCCATCTCGCCGCTTATCGGTGGCGAGATACAAGAGCGGCCCAATCGAGCCAAGAAAAAGTGTTGCGACAACCCATGGCCAGGGATTGCGTCCACGCCGTTTCGCTTCAGGCACCATCCACATCAGCACCAATATCAGCGCGATGACGAGATCCGTAAACACCTGCCAGCCGGCTGGGCTATGCCGGTGATAGTCAAAGATGCCGATGTAGCCGACCGATGCGACGGCATACAGCGTCAATGCAGTAAACGGTAATAAAATGAGTACAGAGATTCGTTGTCGGTTGGTCACTTTTTGTCTCCTGTCATGCAACACTGAAGGCAGTGTCACCGTTGTCATGACTGGCAGCAATTACCTCCGAGGTCATTGCGTCTTGCGATCAGTGACGGTTAAATCCACGAAAAGCGAGGATGTATGAATACAGACGCACCACCGAGTTTTTCTTCGATGTGCCGGGAATGGCGGCAATACCGAAAACTCTCACAACTAGAGCTTGCGCTTGCCGCCGACGTATCCCAACGACATGTCAGCTGGCTTGAGACCGGCCGTAGCCATCCGAGCCGCGAGATGGTGATCAAACTATCGGATGCGCTCGATATTCCCCTCCGAGAGCGCAATGTGGTGCTGCAAGCCGCGGGCTTCGCGCCGTTGTATCAAGAAACGGCGCTGGATGATCCGCGCATGCAGTCCGTACAACAAGCACTAACGCAAGTGCTCGATAACCATGAGCCTTTGCCGGCTGTTGTCGTAGACCGGCTCTGGAACGTGCGGATGCTCAATCGGGCGGGACACAGACTGTTCTCTCTGACGGGCGATGCAGAAGCGATGACACAAGCACTTGGTGGTGAGGGCATCAATCTCGCGCTGCTCACGCTGCACCCAGACGGACTCCGAAAGTTCATCAGCAACTGGGACGAAGCCGCACCCGCTTTCGTTCGGCGACTGCAGATCGAAGCGATGGCGACCGGCGATAGTAAAATGCGAGAGCAACTACAGCGCCTGACCGAATTGACTGGCGATCTTCCCGTCGGCAATGCGATGCCGACAGAGCTTCTACCGGTGCTGCCGCTCACGCTTTCGATCGGTGAGTTGTCGCTGAGTCTGTTTTCCGTGATCTCGACGTTTGGAACACCCCAAGACATCACCACGGATGAGCTGCGTATCGAAGCGTTCTATCCTTCTGATGAGATCACGAAAGCGTTTTTTCGAGATGCGGGACAGCCACAATGAGCCGCTTCCTTACATTCGTTTTGTGTCTAAGCGGTATTGTGCACGTGCTACCGCTGGCAGGGGTGTTAGGCACCACGAAATTACAAGCGCTCTACGGCGTAACGATCGACGACGCCAACCTCGTAGTTCTGATGCGACATCGTGCGTTGCTTTTTGGGTTGATTGGCAGCTTCGCGATCTTCGCGGCCTTTCGAGAGCCATTGCAATTGTCGGCGCTAATTATTAGCACGGTGTCCGTTGCCGGTTTTATCCTCATCGCGCTTCCCGCGACCGGGCTCAATGCACCAATGCTGCGCGTATTCCGTATTGATATCGCACTGTTGTTGCTGCTCGTGCCTGCGCTCATTTTATGTGTTTTACAACGGCGACACTGACCCTTGGTGGTCTATCAATTCGCTGACGTAACAGCTCGCCGCATGGGTTGGCGCGACCGATAGACTAAAGACCGCCACAACCATTCAAGCGGCCCATAGCGGAAGTGCTTCAGCCACAACGGTGACCAGATCAACATTGCGGTGAATGTCAGCCCAACGACCAACATCAAGAACGCAAGACTCACTTGGCCAAAGAGTCCACCGCCCTGCCCAATAGCAAGCGTTGTCCCAATTAACGTGCAGGCGATGTAGTTGCTGAAAGCCATACGTCCGACAGCCGCAACCGCACCAAAGCGAACGCCAGCGCCCACCAAGACCGAAACGAGACAACAATAGCCGAAGGCGCCCAGATAGCCATCGATTGATGCCAGCCATTGATTGAGGCTGTTAACGTCAAAGTCGTAGCCACTCTTAGCAACCTCTATGGCCTGTATCGCATCGATGGTCCAGGCCGCTCCAAGACAGACGCACGCGAGAAGCAGTGTGCGTCGCAATGGCCACTCACCACGCAACAGTCCACTGCGGTAAAGGGCCATCCCGAGAATCATCAATCCGAGCGAGATGGGCAGCATGCCCCCGAGCAAGAAGTAGAACAGAATGAACTCCACACCTTCACCCAAACGCGTGATCACTTGCGCGCCGAAAGGCCCGTTCGCCATCGCCACCTGATCGGCGATCTGTCCTGCCGTTGGCGCCCAGAACATCGGCTTAAGCTCAGCACGCAGTGTTTCGTCAAAGACGGGACCCGCCGAGAAAAATGCCAGCCAAACGGTCCCGATGGCTAAGATGGCGATACCAGTGATCACTTGCGTCCGGAGTGTACGTTTGACGAAGAAGATCGCCAAGAGGCCTGTGGTGCCATAGATGAAAAGGATATCGCCAATCCACAATCCGAAGAGGTGGAGCGCGCCAAACACCATGAGCCACAGCGTGCGATACCACAATACGGCAGTGCTGCTATCACGCGCTGACAATCGCTGCCAGATCATCATCAAACCCGCACCGTACAGCGCCGTGAATATGGTGCGCCATTTGTCATCGACAAGAAATTTCTGTGCGATGGCGATCCACTCGTCAGCGGCACCCGACCATAGCGATGGATTCATGTAGTAAGGAAAAGGCATCATCATCGCTTTGATGTTGACAATGAAAATCGCCATCACGGCAAAGCCTCTCAAGATATCGAGATAGGCGATGCGATCAGATGCCTGTGTTGGTTGCATTGGTGACGCTGACATACACACACTCCGAGACTGATTCTGAAAGACTACCGAACACCGACGGCGATCCACAAATGACATTTGTCACGACTTTCATAACGACACTCACTGTGCTGACTGAAAACTCGAAAATGCTGACCGATATTGAAAATCGACCGACACGCGCGTGGATATCTGCTCGGTGTCGCTTACACTGAAGCCGTGGACACGACAACTGAAACCAACGCGATCACCGGTCAGAAGAGGACCACGTCATACTGATGCTGCCCGCCTCATTAGCACTCTTATTTACTGGTGGCACCTTGTCGCTATTGATGGCGCTCGCGATCGCAATCACCGCAGAGCCCGCTTTGCGACGCCAACTCGCCGGTCAGCTGGCAATCGGATTTCTCTTAACGTTCGGCGCTTACCTAATGGCGACGAGTCCATTGCTACGCCAAACGGATGCTGCATGGCATCTGCCGCTGCGACTCTTCGACTCGCCCAACCTCGCGCTACTCTGGTTGTTCCTTCTAACGATTTACAAGGACCACTTCGTGCCTGACAAGCGCTACTGGCTCGTCGCTGGAGCATATATGCTGCTGATGGTCCTCGAACGATTGATTGAAGCGGGGTTGATTGGCACCGCCCTCCTTCCAGCACCGGTCTTTCTGATCGCCTCATTGGGACTCATCACACATTTGGTCGCCGTGATCATGCGTGGTCATGAGAATGATCTTGTCGAAACGCGACGGCGCTCTCGTCGGGTGGTCATCGTGGTCATTATCGCGGCGGCGTTGTTGTCGGTCGTCAGCACCAATCATCAACAAGGGCCTTGGTCTGAAGCCCTATCACTCATTGCTAGCGCCGGCCTATTGGTCAGCGTCCTTTTCGTCTTTCGTTATTGGACCACGATACAAACCAGCAGATTTCTCTTCGATCGCGAGACGCACGAGGCGCGGGCACATCGTCCTTTAACAGAACGGCAACAACACCAATTGGACGCGCTGGAGCGGCTGATGATCGAAGCTGAGGCGTTTAAAGTGCCCGATCTCAGCATCAAGCGTGTGGCGCGCGAGCTTGGCATCGGCGAACACTTGCTGCGTCCGTTGATCAACTCGCATCTAGGCCATCGCAACTTTCCTGCGTTTTTGAATCACTATCGCGTGAGCTTCGCGACGGAGCGCTTACAAGACGCCACCCAACGTGACCTGCAGATCGCCCGTATTGCGACAGACGCAGGGTTCCATTCGCTTTCCGCGTTCAATCGTGCCTTCAAGCAAGCCACCGGAAAGACGCCCACCGCATTCAGACGTGACGCCCTAAGCGACTGAAAATCAGACGAATTCCAAAAATCAGTCAGACTCTTCTAGGTATCGCGCAGACGCTCCCGTCTTAACGCGACACTCTGAGCGCCATCAATCGATGGAGCTGACATGAACACCAAAACCAAACAACGTATCACCATGATCTTCGTTATCGGCGCCTTGCTCGCAGGTTGCGCGCTCTCAGACAAAGTACAACGATTGCGGTACGCCACTTCGTTATTCTCTGGACAGGAGCAATACGAGAACTTTGCACGTATACCATCGATGTTTCCGGTCTCAACACTGACCCCGGCTGAAAATGCATACCGCTGGCCCACGCGTCCCCCAATGGCGCTGCCAGAGACGTTTCTCCATCAAGGTGAAGACACAAATCTCGAGCAATTCATTAGTGAGACCGATACCGCTGCATTGCTGGTTATTCACGACGGGGCGATACGCTACGAACGCTACTGGCTTACTGGCGGTCAGACAGTGGCCTGGCCATCTTGGTCGGTAGCCAAGAGTTTCGTTTCCGCACTGGTCGGTATCGCGGTACGCGACGGTCTGATTGACGACGTTGATGATCCAGTAACACGTTACCTACCGGAGCTGGATGGCAGCGGCTATGACGGCGTATCGATCAAGGACATCTTGCAAATGTCTTCGGGCGCAAGATGGAATGAGGACTACAGCGACTTCGGCTCAGACATCAATCGGCTGGGCCGTATACTCGCCCTCGGTGGCTCGTTGGATCGCTTTATCGCGAAGATTGAACCCGAACTGCCGCCAGGTTCGTTCAATCGCTACAACTCAGCGGATACCCAGGTACTCGGCCGACTACTCGTCAAAGTCAGTGGGCAATCACTGAGCGACTATATGCAAACCGCGCTGTGGACACCGCTCGGCGCCGAGTCGAATGGCCATTGGTTACTCGACAATCGAAACATGGAAATGGCATTTGCAGGCTTTCATGCGACGGCACGTGACTATGCAAAGCTCGGCGAACTCTATCGCGTAGCTGGCCAGTGGCGCGGCGAACAATTGATTCCGGCGCAGTGGATCGACGACTCCATCACGCCCGATGCGCCTCATCTACAACCCGGAGAAAACCGAGCGTCCAACAATGTGTTCGGCTACGGCTACCAGTGGTGGCTGCTGGACCCATCAAAGGACGAATTCACGGCGATGGGCGTTTACAACCAGTTCATTTACGTGAACCGCAGGGCGAACACCGTCATCGTCAAACTATCGGCCAACAGCGACTTCGGTGTCACCGACGATCAGTCGTCCTACCGAGACCAGGAGACAATCTCCATGTTCCGCGCCATTGCGGCGAGCGCTCAGAACTTGTGATGCAAGCTGAGTTGCAACTGAGTCTTGTCGACGTTATCGGTCATCTGGTGCATGACGCCAGCCTGGACTTTGAGATTGTCGCGAAGACTATGACCGATCGCGAGATACGTCCGATTGCGGTCGAATCGCTCGACCATGCGATTGTCACCGATGTCGCGCTCGCCGTTGATGAATAGCTCGTTGTAACCGGAGAGATACCACGCACCTGCACCAAGGCTTGTCCCATTCAATGGCACGTTGATGAAGAGCGCATAGCGATATCGTGTACGAAAATCTTGATCCTCAACCCAGCGCTGCTCATAGCGAAAACGATGTCGAAGATAGATTTTTTCGCCGATTTTCTGCGGCAATAACGCCTCTTGGTAAATCCGCGATTCAGTGGTGGTGTCACTGCTGTCGCCGAATGCGCCTGTTGTGATGTTGCCGTAACCCAGCGTCAACAACACGTTGGTCCCTTCGGGTTTGTAGGTCAAACCACCACGCAACAACAACTGCTCAAGATCGCCGATCAAATCCCAGTTTCGATACTGCACATCGCCTTGGAAACCCCACGGTCCGTCTCCGATGGTGGTATCGAAGAAGTACATATACCAAGCGCCGATCTGATCTTCATCGACTTGCGCATGCGAGCCGCTGGAGACGCTCAGCATCACGCCAGCCAAGGCTGCGAGCGAAAAGGTTTTAAGGCGTTGTGAAACATTGAGTCGGGAGATCATCATGAAGCTCCTGCTTAGACGAAATGGAGGCGCGATCTGCGCGGGGAACGCCGCGCATTGTGCGATGCTTCGACAAGCAACGCAATGCTGTCAACAGAAATTTGACCAAATCGCGACAGGCGTGACTTTTGAGCCGTACCAGGTCGCTTTGACCAATGGCGGTCGTCTATGGTTCAGTCACTGGCTCGGGTACATCCTTGCCGACTCGGTACCAAGCACCCGTGACAAATCCCTCACGAATCCGCTGAGGATGATCACCGACATCCACGCGTGCTACCTCTTCGCCATCCGCGTAGCGAATAACCGACATCTGATCGGTTTCACTCCATGAGACATAGCAATGCTCGCCCTTCTTGTCAGTGACAACCCAATACGGTTTCTTACCGAGACCTTCCAGGATCTCATTCTGCGTTGATGCGATATCGACAATCGCCACATAGTCATCCATCGTGCCGGCAACGCACAACGTTGTATCGTCGCCGCTGATGGCAATGCCATGATGCGCTGAGTCATTGACATAGCCCGTGCGTTTCGCCGTTGTCACTTTGGGCAAGTCGACTAACCGTACGATTTTCTTGGCCTGCATGTCGTATTCGATAAAGCCATGCAAAAACGACAATTGGAAATAGAAAAAACGCTCGTCCGACGTATGCGCCATCGGGCGAATCGATGGACTGATATCTTCACGGCCAAATGCGTCGAGCTTATCGCGAATATCGAACTGCTCGAGTATCTCCATCGTCTTGGCGTCAACCACCTGGAAACGACGTTCACCTTTCAGAAAACCACCACCAGTGAAGTCGAAAGGCGAAAACACGCGTCCGATGCTGGCATGAAAAATCTTCGAACCATCTTTCGAGTAGACGTTCTCGTGGGGGGAATCGCCGGTTGGGAAACGACCCGCTTCGGTACCCGAATCGATATCAATAACGTGAACGACATTGCCGGTCGACGCGGATACCGCAACATGACGCCCATCCGGTGACAGCGCCATATGATCCGCTCTTGCGCCGTCCACCTCAAAGCGCCAATTGATGCTGCCCGTTTCCACATCGATCGAGACAACATCAGCGAAACTCGGGCGTGAGACTACAAGACTGCGTCCATCGAGCGAGCTGTACATATCATCCACGTACTGATTGTTGCCCTCGCCGACGAGGTTGCGGATGCCATAGAACAACAGACGCCTTACGAAGCTGTCTTTTACCTCTTCGAGCCGCTCATTCTTATCGGGGATGCCATTGATCACGCCCAAAATCGAATAGTCTGTTGGATCGATGACCGTGATCGTGCCTTGCCAGTTGTTACCAACAAAAATGACCGGCGCGGGCGATGTATCGTCTTGACCTGGGTTGTCGATCGCAAACACGGGAATCGGCGGCTCATCCAGCGTGTCATTGATGGAGCGCACGGAAAACACCTGTGCAATCAAAACAGCAGCTAGCACTGCAGCGACAGCGTACAACGCCACTTTGAACAGTCGTTTGAGCATCAATCCACCCCCGTTACTTGACCACAGAAGCTTACAGGACCATCAGCCAAACGCGAAGTCAGATCGGCACGGCGGTATCGTTGGATTCTTGTTAATATGCCGGTCGAGATTTCAAAGGAAAAGACCGATGTTTCGAACCTTGTGCGCCCTGTCCCTGCTCTTCGCAGCGAATGCTGTTGGGCAAGATGACGTTGCCGACATTCCCGCGCCAGTTCGCCATACCGTCCAGTCGTTGATTGATGACGGACTCAATGACACGGTCGGTTACCACTTCGTCCGCGACCTAACGACGCAAGTAGGACCCCGTCTGGCAGGTTCCGAAGCGGAAGCACGCGCCCGTGATTGGTCGTCGAATAAGCTCGAGGCGCTTGGTTTTTCGAACATCCGCGTGGAGCCCTTCGAGATCCCCTATTGGTCGCGTGTCGTAGACCGTGCGCGCATTGTCTCACCGGCACCGCAAGCGTTGGTGATCACAGCGCTCGGCGGCTCTGCCTCGACACCGGAAGGTGGCGTTGAAGCCGAAGTCGTAAGATTCGAGAGCATGCGCGAATTGCGCGAGGCACCTGATGATTCCGTTCGCGGCAAGATCGTTTTCATTGACGAGAAAATGACGCGCACTCAGGACGGCTCTGGTTATGGCATGGCGGTTCGCAAGCGTCGCAACTGTGCGAAGGAAACCACGGCGAAAGGTGGCGTGGCCTGCTTGATCCGTTCCGTGGGTACACAGCAACGGCGCTTCGCACATACCGGGATGATGGCACGATCCGAAGCCGTTGGAGAGGGCCCGGCGGCGGCTTTATCACCACCAGATGCCGAGCAACTGACGCGTCTTTTGCAAGACGGTCCGGTTCGCGTACACGTGAACATTTCTGTTGAGTCGAAATTGAAAGCGCCATCCGGCAACGTGATCGCCGAAGTTGTTGGTCGGGAAAGGCCCGATGAGATCATCCTAATTGGCTGTCACCTCGATAGCTGGGACCTTGGCACCGGTGCAGTCGATGACGGCGCAGGATGCGGCATTGTCGTGGGCGCTGCACATCTGATCAAATCGCTGGATCAACGCCCCAAACGTACGATTCGTGTCGTGTTGTATGGCTCGGAAGAGGTCGGCTTACTTGGCGGTGTCGCCTACGCCGAGAAACACGCGGCCGAGATGCCGAAACACATTCTCGCGGCAGAAAGCGATTTCGGCGCTGACCGCATCTGGCAATTCCAAACGCGCTTTGGTGACGGCGCACTGCCCTTCGCACGGGCGATTCAACAAGTACTCGAGCCCCTCGGTATCGCACCTGCGAACAACATGGCGCGCGGCGGACCGGACATATCGATGCTTCCACGTCTCGGTGTCCCGGTTGTCACCCCACGTCAGAACGGTTGGGACTACTTTGACTTGCATCACACGCCGGACGACACATTCGACAAGATCGATCACGCGGCTTTCAATCAGAACGTCGCGACCTATGCCGTGTTTGCCTATCTCGCCGCCGAGATGGACTGGGACTTTCGTCAGAAAGCGGGATCATCGGATTCGCGGTAGCGACGCGCAGCTATAAAGAGATCCCGCCCGTCCGTGTCGCTGGCTAACTGCTGTGTGAATTGTAGTTGTGTTTGCACGACTCCCGTCCGCATTTGTTTGAGCCGCTCACCCAGACAAACTTCTTGCATCCACAGCCTCTCCGACAAGCACCCAAGCCTTTGATGTCGACATCTGCCGGTATCCTATCTTTAGAACTGTCGTCTAATTTCTTTTGTTCCATGGTTCACTCCCTGTTGCGCAATCGCTAAGTAACGCCAATCAACATGACGCCGTCTTTACCTGACGAACCGCTTCGTCTAGCACATGGGTGGTTGATTGGCTCGGCCCGACGTATTCGGGCCTTACTCATACAGGCGCAAACGCAACGAAAAACTAGTCAATCATTGATAGCTTATCGAGCAGTGATGAGTGAACTACCTTGAGTTTGGCGAAGCCAGTACAGGTTGGAACGATCGCTGACCCACTTACAGAGTGGCTGGACACGGCATGCCGCCAGGATGACGTCGCATCTCCCGTGCACCGTCTTTCCGGTTGACATAGGTGCATACCGTCGTGCCCCTTGCCGCAGGACCAGCACTACCAATTGTGTCATTAGGTCCCCGGATGTACTGCTCACTAACCAGCTCGTAGAGACCAGGACCAGAACGATCCAGCAATGGCTCATGGGCGCACGCGGTCAGTAGCGCAAGCACAGATGGAAGCAGCACTGGACGAAACATGGTGGCAAATCTACGAGCAGACACATCGAATGACATAGCTAAATAATATCGAAAGATTACGATCACTCCGAGCTTGCTACCTTAGCGGACTGAAAACGCCAACGCCGAGACTACCGGTAGCACCAAGAACCAAAATACGAATCCTCGCCGACAGTGCTGGTTCACAACGAATTGCTGTCGCATTCACTCACTCTGGGCCACGTCTTTGGCGTTGCGAAATGCAGCGCTCGGCTTGTCCACGCCTCAGAGCTTACCTTCGATACCAGTCCGCACGAAAGTCACAATGAATGCCACAAGGAATCCGATAATAGATGAATTAAATGCACTCGCGAAAATCAACATCTTTAATCTACGCCCCTTCGACATGGCGTCAAAGCGAGCACGAACACCAGTCTCGCCGCCCAACGCATCAATTGACTTTTGAATTGCGAGAAAAGTAGGGACGCCTACTATTACAAGTAGTGCAATGTAGGCAAACAGAGATTCAGAACGATCCGGCATTTCAGCAGGAGGTGTTTTTTCAACAAACCCTATCGCGATACCGGAAAAAAGAACGAAAAATGGCCAAGTTAGCAAAACCAAAAACACCACTGCAGCCACTTGAAACTTACGTTGGTCAGGTGATTGGGCATCTTCTTTAGCAGCAACATCAAAACACTGTTTCAGCACCGAGGCCCAGAATTCCCTTATCATCGTTGTTTCCCGGTAAACAAATAGTAAGAAGCCACCTGAGGAGCCGACGCATCCGATAGAGATTTGTACAGCGCCAAAAACTTTTTTCCGCAACAATAGACCAAAACAACTAGATGAGTCTTTCTGGATCTGGCCGCGTATTTCAAATCTGTTAACCAGCAAACCCACTAATCAAAAAGATCCGACCAGTCGCTCGTCTGTCCCTAAGCATCGCTGTGTAGGTTCAACCCCACGCTTTGCCTCAATCGGAAACAACGTTGTGAGCATTTTGAAGTCTCGATCAATCAACGCCGCCGAAAAGCATGTCCGTGGTTCATACTGCGTCCATGCGCCAACGAGATCCGGGCCATCCTCCTGACGACGTACTAAAAGCACATACGCTTCCCCCGCTTCGGGTTGCACCCATTCACCGGCGGATACCAGCCCCCTGACACGATGGCTATCGACATTCTTGCCACAGAGGTCTTTCAACGTCTGGAAGTCTACGTGGTAATAGGACCCGATAATCACAGGGAGCCAATCGGGCACGTCATCCACATCGATGATAGCGACACGCTCAAAGCTCGCGATGAGGATGTAGCTTGATGCGCTGGTTGAACATCGCGCGTCGTTGTCCTCCGCCCAACAGGATTGGAGCATAACTACCGTTGCGACAATACTGAAAAGAAATGAACGTCTCATATCAATGCTCTCGTTCGGGTGAGGCCCGATTACCAACCAACGCGACGTCTATCGTACATTCAACGCATACAAAACAATTGCTGAGAATACCGGCGCGCCAAAGAGCAGGCTAATCGTCAATGCATTCTGGAACCAACCCGAGTACTCGGCACCAAGTGCCGAGGCTCTTGAAAATTCATCCGCTATCGCCATCGTCCGCAGTTTCTGATCTATACGCTTGCGGGTGGTCAAACCCGTTATCCACGCAGCGATGATGAGCGTTGCGATATTTCTCAAGAAAGCCCCTGATACACCAGCCGCTTCTGAAGCCAACGAGGCAATACACAGCAACGTGACGCAGTTGACCACCGCTGCAACCGCGACGAATCCCTCGATCTGATCAACGCGATACTCAATCGACCATGTGGATGTATCACAGCGATTCTCGAAGAGTTGGTTGACACGCTTCACAATCACCGTGCTACAGCCTCCGGAAAAATCAGACACTACTCAACACTCAACGAGTCAACAAACTGCGTGTAAGCCACCATTGCCTCGTCACTGAACTCGGCCCAGGTGACGCCACTGGTCCGCGTTAAGTTCGCGCCAATCAAAACGTAGGTCTCTGCATTGATTCGCAAAAAACGTAATTTATCGATTTCAAGACGATCGTCCGGGAAAAGTTGTTCTTCGTCATTATCAATGTAGACCCATGATCGACCAGCCACTTCACGTATGCCGACGCTGGTTCGTTCCTGTTCGGCGGGCCTTACGAACCGATGCAAAAGGTGCTGCTGAAATCCTGTTGCTGACTGGGCGACCGCTCGTTCCGTATCCGGAATAGTGAACACCGATGCAAAGAGCCGCAGAGATGCGATTTCGTACCCTCGCTTGGGACTGTACTGGTATGTCACTGCAATGGGATGAATACGATATGGTTCGCCGCTCAGTCGCTCATCACTGAGAGAAATCGCGTAGCGACCAGGTGGAGATAACAGTGGGACTTCAAGCCAAACATTCTTGGTCGGCATTTTGAAGTCTAGTCGCGTCTTACCGACATCCATTTGATACTGCATGGGCCCAAGGTCTTTGCTCACATAAGGACCCATACAAGCCACGAGCAGCAGAGCGACGCCAACAAATAGCGTTTGCCTCATAGCCCCGTACCAACAACGTTGTTCATGAATACTGTGACTCATATCATGCCCTGCCAAACCCGAAACCAGATAACGACGTACAAAAGGGTAAAGGCACCTATCGCGACAATAACCGCCATTAACTCAATAAAGGCACGCGCCGCAAAAAACTTCCCGTTTTTCCTCCTGGTCGCTTTCGCGAAATCAACCATCAACCGCGTTCGGGTGGCGAGCCGTTCCTCTGTGTAGTCCGCTAGTCTAAAAAATGCACAAAAGCCTAAAACAAGCGTAAAACACAGAGCTGCGAAAATATTGTAAGGCGCGGACAGAAAAATACTGACAATGGACATGGAAACGCTAAACAAGATGGCGATGACGGGGAACAAGAGCATCCGATTGAATCTGTCCATCGGATACGAAAGAAATTGGCGACGCTCCACCGGGCCCATTCTCGAGAGTTTCTTGTAGTTGACTATTGCCACACGTCTTCCTACGAATTCAACAAAGTCATCTAACAAGCGTTTCATTAAGCGCACGCCAACCACTCCTTTGACCGAGTCACGCATGAGGGTGCCACCGCTAAAGATCCGTGGCCACATTCACAAGTTTGCGAACGGAAAGACATCACGCCCTTTTACCCGACGCGCTTGCCCACTCGACGGGTCGAGCGTCTTCAACCTGCGGCCCACTTAGCAATAACGAGTACGAGCAGTGCAATAGAAGAGAAGATCAGCACAACGTGCATCGCCACACCGGTGGGCATGCGTTGTTTTTCTGTAGCGCAAGCGGAAAGTGCGGCGAATGCATGCCATACAGTGAACAGTGTCATCATGGGCGAGATCGCTATCTGCTCAAGCCGCGCCGATGACCGCATCTCCGGGTCTTTGTAGGCAAAATCGGGATGCCAGTCGATGATTCGGAAGATCGACTCTGGATCGTCCACTAAGCGCCCCAAAAATGGACGCGTAAAGTAACTGTAGAACAACCCAGTTGCCCCCAAAGCGATGAGCAATACTAGCGCGAGAATGTACAAGGGTTGCTGCCATACAAACGCGAATAGTTCCGACATCGAAGATCACTCAATCGTTAGAAGATGTCAGCAGGATCGCCGACGTCCTCTTCAAACGATACGTCCGGCTTGAGCGCTTGCTCACTAACCGGTCCATTGCAGACGTCATTGTTTAATCGCATCTGTCCGTTGACGGTAATCCGTTGACTGACTTCGTAATCAATCACTGAGTATCGCCAGGAAAGTACCAAGCAGCGCCGCATCATTAAGGCATCAAGTGCCGGGTAGTATTGCTTGAGGCTCACGCGATAGTTGCGCGTCTCGCCAGCGGCAAACGAAAACTGCCCGGAATCGGCTGGGTGGTTGGGCTGCCAAACGAACTTCAGGGGCGTACCCACAGTGACAAAGATAGCTATGTTCTTTTTGTCGAACGTCGATTCAAAAGCCTGCAAGCGCATCACGCGACGCGATACGTTGGTCACGTCGGCGGTCAAAACCAACGAATCGCGATCGAACGCAACGTCAACGACAAGTTGGTCGGCGGATGCGTATGAAAGGTTGGCAAAAAAGACACCAACCGTGACGACGAGGGTCTTCAACCGTGCTTTCATCATGCAGCCCAGTCTACTGCATATAAGAAACCTCATCGGCGTTAAATGCGCCCAAGCATCAACAGAACAATATGAAACCTCTGTCGAACGTCTGTCCGCAGTACCCTGAAAACGCTTTTCTGATTGCCAAAGTTGCGTTCCCTTAAGCTCCAAAGGTAGTCTCAAGTACGCTGCATTCACATGCGGCTGGTTATAAGAATGAAATCGGGGAGTCAACAATGAAAACAATTGGAATGTGGATGGCCATCCTTGGCGGTGGCTCGTTTCTTCTCAACATGATGGGTCGTGAGTTCGTGCTCATTAGCTGGATCGACAATTGGGGTCCGGACGTCGGCATTGGCATTCGCGTCGGCATGATTGTCGTTGGTGCTATTCTCTTCTTCGTCGGACTCAAACAAGAGAACGCTGCCGTTCAAGAAAGCTAAACGATCACACTAGTGTAAAAACAAAGCCGGGCCGTGCAAACGGTCCGGCTTTTGTTTGGTGATTGACGCTCTAATAGGACGCAAGCACAAAGGCGCTCATTCACGCTTCAAGAGTTAGCGTTTGCCGCATGGTCACGACCAATAAGACACGTGAGATCAACACCGCGTATCTTCTCGACAGAGAACTCTCCCGCTCTCACCCACCCGCCGGCTGATCCAACGGCGCACCATTCTCACCGGTTATCAAACAAATGATGTCTCGATCACCGGTCCGCCAAGTGCCACGTGACGGCACAATCGTGTTGATCGCAAGCCCTTCGCCGTCGTAGGGACGCCCAACGTGGGCCTCGAATGCCGGCCGGCAATCCCTGTTCGAAGTAAGCGCCAGTTCCCGATCTCCCGGAAAGGCATCACCAACCGCCTCGGGTCGCTGAACGGTACCGGCGATTTCGAATGCGTGCGTCGCGTTACAGTCTGTCACCTTCAGATATTCAAGGTCGCCGTCGAGGCCGATCGGATCAACACACGTGCCGGGCTCAAGGTCAGCCATCTCGATGACGGCACCGATCTCTGGCGTCCCAGGTCCGGGCGACGGACTGGGAGGTGTAGGTCCTGCGATGGGTGGCTGGCCACCACCGGAACCACCGCCGCATGCAGCCAAGGTGACGATCATGATCAAGCTCAATGTTGTTTTTATTATTGTCGCGTTCATCGGGTCTGTGCTCCTCCGGTGAAGGTCACACGATTCACGATGCGACCATAGAGTTCGTAGTTGGATAGTCCTTCTTGTGTCAGTGCTGCGGCTTGCGAGTCCGAGATCAAATCAAATGACTCAACGAAGCCTTTGGTCGTTGAGTCGGGCCCGACAATGAGTAGTGCTCCGCCATCGCCTTCGCGTGTGTGTTCGAACAGATACTGACGGTTGGTATCGAGTCCCACATTGGCATTCGGAAAGTCACTGCTGTTCGCCGTCGCGTGATGCTGACCATCAAAACCGTACTGACTCTGGCGCAAAATTTTTCGATGCAAACTCTGCGGTAGGTCCGTGCCAAACGCGGTTGCCACCGACAGCAGATCGATGTCGCTGTACACAGGCAGACCGTTGTAATCGAAGATCAGCTTGCCGTTCGCATCGATGCTAACGGTCGTGATGATTTCCTCGCCGTTGCGCAACACCTTGATGCCTGGCGTGTCCTCCAGCACTTCGATGACGTCTGCATCAGGATCACCAGGATTGGGGCGGCGTGCGACTTCATGACGTTTTGGCGAGTTCAGTTTTTGTAGCAGCGCATCACGGTTTTCCCATGCCGCCTTTTGCTTGCTGTAGCGATCCAAAATCGCCTGGATTTTCGTTCGATCGCGGGGCAAGTCAAGATCACCAGCATCAAGCGCGGCTTTGATGCGATCGACAGGACTATCGGGATCTCTAAAGACTACCAAACCTTCATCGGCGCGGTTGTAGCCGAGCCACTCATAGTCAATGTTGTTGACGGACTTCGTTTTCACCGACAGCGGCTTCGCGTTGTAACCACGTCGTGCCCAGCGCGCTGCAGATGCCGGCCTTGGTCGGACAAAGAACGTCGCACCGGTGCGTTTCGCAGTGTCAATCATGAAGGCGAGCTGATCACCTTCGACACCGGCGGCCAACGCCTGCTGGCCAGACAATGGGACTCCTTCTGGGACTTCGTCCCACTCCTCGGCGAGATTATCAATGTAGCGAGCAATTTGTGCATCGCTAGCATCAACACCCGGGGCTGGGTCTCGACGTCGCAACCGTTTTAGCACCTTGCGTGTCGTCGGGTTTCGCAGCAGCTGAGTAAACAGCTGGGCTCCTGCCGCTTCGACGCCAACACCGGCTACCAGCTCGATGCCAGGCTCAGCAAGCAATTGCGCAACCCGTCTCGTATCACCCTCGGCGTAAGCCGTTTCGATATCGAACATCCAGGTCGCCATAACATCGACCGACGACACCGTCGCGTCGTAGCCAAGGCCACGCAGGTCTCGTTGAATTTGATCGATGGGCGTCGTCGACCAATACTCGGTCGCGACGTTGACCATCTGCTTGCCTTGCAATGTCAGCTGCTCACCGCCGTCGCCGACGGTCTCACCGATAAAATCAACAGCGGCGAGTTGACCGTCGCCGAGTTGCTGCAAGACGTTCAGCAATGCATCTCCTGTTCCGACAGAAATGCCGCCGATCATCGTGCTTTCGGAGAATTCGTTGAGGTCGTCGATCAACTCCACAACACTGTTGACAAACAGCGCGCGAACCTCGTCCAAGATGTCGACCCAGTATTCCGTGCGATCGAGGTTGTCCCGCAGTAATGCATCGACTGCCACATCGATATCTTGGCCATCAACGTTCGCCGTACCGGAAAACGCCAGTGGCATGGTGTAACGCGTTGCGTCTCCGACGTTTAGTGTCACGCCGATCGGAATCAAAAACTCGCGTGTTTCACCGGGCGACAACACAGGGATTCGGGGCGAAATTTCATCGGCCAAACGTTGCGTTGGACGTTCAAGATGTGAAATCAACGGGATTGCGTTTGAGATATCGAAGTCGATGTTGGTGATGTCGTAGTTGCCGACGTTGCCAATGCGACCACGTACTACAGTGAAAGCGCCTGGCGACGGTGGTCCGCCGGCCATGCGCAGCTGCGTGATCTCGAGCGCCGCTGTATCAATCGCAAACCGCTCTTGTGCGTCTTGACTGAGGCGCCCTTCGCCGTTGATCTGGTCATAAGAAATTAACGCGCTGAGGTCCACGACGCCGCGGTCTTCCGCACGATAAGTCCAGGTAATAGTGACGGTCTCGCCTGCCGGTACTGTGATTGGCGTAATACGCGGGTCATTGCCGTTCTCGTCCTGCGGCCCGGTTAACGACGTCAGCAGCGTCGTCGGCACAATAACGAGCGAGTCGGCCCGGAGGCCTTCCAGGGGCAAGGCTTCATTGTTGGTAATGGTCAGCGTGATGGTGACCTCCTCACCCGCCGCAAGAACATTCGGCGCATTGAGTTCAAGATCAACATCGGGCAACACCGTCACCGGAAGATCGACGGTGGTAGCGGCAACGCCGCCAGAAACGAGTTCGCCCTCGCCTTGAATCGTCAGGAGTGTATCGCCTGCCGCTTGCGGCACGATGGTGTAGTAGGTCGTGAACGAGCTGTCTTGTGGCAGTAGCTTTAACACGGCCGGGGTCGCAATACCCTTCTGCGTGATCAATGCCTGGTCGAGCACCAACGGTGCACGCAGATTATCGATATCGTCGCGTTCGAAGTTGTAGATATCGACGCGTGCTTGCGCCTCCTCATCCTGCTCCAGCAGCGTCTCGGCCGACACTTCGATCACCAGTGCATACTCGGTCGCGACGGGGGCCGACACAGTATCCATATCCATCTCTGGATCTGTCGCTGTCAGTGTCACGGTATAAGTACCCGGTTGATCATAAGTATGCTCGGGGTTTGCAGCCGATGATGTTGTGCCGTCACCAAAGTCCCAGTTAAACGTCATTTGTTTTCGTGCGGGGTGGCGCGAGTTGTTCCGAAAACGGACAAGACGCCCGAGGACATCGGTATCGAACGCAGCGTCCGGGATATCTTCTTCAACAACAATGTCCTTATAGACTGAATAGCGCTGATCAGTGGAATTGAACGAAGGTCCGGTCGTGAATCGTGTGATTTCTTCAGCCGTTAGCCTCACGCAGTAAGTACCGGGGCCGGTAAAGAACTCAACAGGCGGTGGCTCATCTGCCTGTACGACACTCGGGTTCGCACCCAAGCCAAAATCCCAGTTGTAGCGGATATCAACACCGTTGGTGTTAATCGATTCATTGCTGGCCGTAAGCACATTGCCGGTGAGCTCATAGGAGAAATCCGGCGCCGGTGGCAAGATGACACCGATCGGACCTTCAATGACGATGCCTGCATCACCCTGGCGCTGCCCGTTAACGAATACTGGCACATAGAAAAAACGTCGTTCTATGGTGGATACCCGAATGGTGGCGGCGGTTCTGCCATTCTCGAGGGTCAGAGTGCCATCGGCAGGTTGTTTCGTCACAACAAGGTTTACGGCGACGTCATAATCGAATGTGCCATCCTCATTGTCGATCGGTGTAACGCCACCGTTTGCGAAGTAGAATTCCGCATTTGGCCACAGCTCATCACAGTCTACCGCGGCGCTGTCCATTGAGCTCAGCATCAATACCAAAAGACAAAAATAGAGTAGTCCCCTGAACAAACCTGGCATAGACCTTCTCCCGTAATTTTCGAGGGCTTAAAAGAGAAGGCGCAGGATTGAGGCCAAACCGGTCAAAAAATCTGGTAAAAAATACGGATGCATCGTTGCCCAATGCCACTGGGGTTTTGCGCCTTTAATAGATAGGCAACAGCAATGAATGCA
>JBCAZE010000199.1:0-5405 GCA_039700805.1 Pseudomonadota bacterium
GCCGAGAACCGGTTCTGAACGCCGACTGTGTACTGCTTCGACTCTGAAGGCGCGTTTTCAATATCCGCCGTCACTGTGACCGTGAACAAGCCATCGGTCGCGTAAACGTGAATCAAGTTCTCTGTGATTGACGTCTGGCATGGTGAGCAAGGCTGCGATTCGAACACCGGCGTACCATCACCCCAGTCAACTGTCAGGCGCGTGATGTTTCGATCACTGCCACCCGATGCGGCGACCGTGAATGTGCTTTCGAACGTGCGCTCGGGTCCAAAGAATGCCGCTTCAAAAGACACACGATCTGGCCCAGTCGGATTCGGATCAGAATTGTCCGGATCACCGTCACCATCGGTGTCTGCGCGATCGGGGTCTGTGCCGATATTAAATTCCTGAAGGTCAGTCAGGCTGTCGCCATCGGAGTCGCTGTTGAGCGGATCAGAGAAGACCTGCCGAACTTCACCGTCAACGGTGATTGCCCAACCTTCACGTGCCTCAGCGAAGTCGTCCAAGCCATCACCGTCGGTATCAGTTTCAGTGACCGACGTGCCGATCAGAAACTCTTCCCGATCGAACAGCTCGTCACCATCCTGGTCACGCAGATAAACGATAGAGATACGGTCACGTGGCTGCATAATCAGGTCATCAAAATCGACCAATGGATCATCGGCGCTTTCGCTGCTCGTGAATACGTACCAGAAACCGTCTTCGATGCTCTGGGTTTCTACGCCGCGCACACTGTTGATGATGCGTCGTGAGTCACCGGTCGGGTTTCCGTTGGCGTCGACGATGTCTTTGACGACGGTCGTGTAGGGGACACCAATTGAATCCCCGAGTAGCACGCCCATGGATTCGCCGATGACAGTGCCATTGGCATCGCGCGGTACGTTGGTTGCCACCTGATAACTCTCGACGGTTCGCCCGCCGTTGAGGACGTTGTTGTTGGCGCCGTAATCAATGACCACTTGTGCGGTTTGCGCTGCAACGTCTTGCGAGACTTCGCCCCAGCTTCGCCCTTCCACAGTCCCAATATTGGTCATGAAGAAATTGCTGACTGTGAAGAGAAGGCCGCTTGGGTCTTGCATCAGGCGCTCGAGGTCATCAGCGTTAGAGAACATGCGTTCGACGTCGGCTTCGATAGATCCGCCGTTCGCTACCTCCGCGTTGCTGTTCGGGTTTTCAAGAACCAGTTCACCCAGCGTTTGGATTCCACCACTCGATGTGCGTCGGCTTGCGCCAATGCGCAGGCTTTCCAAGCTGAAGGTCAGATTCGAGGTGTTGGTCACCCGAATGCGGGTTCGCAGTGAGCCGCCATTCGTTCGGCGGTTGTTGGTGCTGGCATTCTCGGTGAGTTGTCCGTACTCCTGCCGCGCACTGGCTGCAGAGTTTTGCGTGATCGAGGTGGATCGTTCTTGTGTCACCGACGCCGAGACACTGGACTCGGTGCCAGATTTCGCCGAACCGCCTATCGATGTCGGTGTGGCGGATACGGAAGCCTCTGAGTAAACGCGCGTGCTGGCTTCCAGCGTGGCAGATGTCGCTTCGGTGTCGGATCGTGAGTAGGACGTCTCTTGTCCGGTCTCGAACGTCGAGTTGAAGCTTCTAGCATTCGATGTGCCATCTTCGTCAGTGACGTTAATTTCGATCGATGGGTCGGTGACAACCTCAATCGTTACTGTCGGCAGGTCCGCGACGAGCGGGTTAAAGCCGCCCTGGTTCTGTTCCTCGAAATCGGTCAGGCCATCGCCGTCGGTATCAGCAAGATCGGGCGACGTGCCGATAGCCACTTCTTCGGCGTCGGTCAGTCCGTCGTTGTCGGTATCCACGCTCGTGCTGGGTGTTACGCAATTGACGAGTACATTGGTTACGTTGGCGTTTGCTGTGCCTGTCGCGTTGGTCACGTTGCAGTCTTGCACCGGGTTACTCGGTTGCGTCAGCACCGTCACGCTATAGCTGCTGCCACTGTTCACCGCTGTCGCGAAAGTAAAGCTGCCGTCTGCGTCGATACTCAAGTCGTCGCCGCCGTTGTTCTGCAGTATTAATCCGGATCCTTCCACACCGGAAGCAGAGCCGCCGATGGTAAATGTGGATGGGGGAGGGGGTGGCACAGGTGTTGTCGGTGACTCTCCGCCACCGCCGCCACCACCGCAGCCGCTCAAAGCGGCACCGAGTAGGGCCAATGCAGGCCATTTACTGATTCTTGTTGTCATGATCGTCTCCGTATCTGCAGACGCAGATGTTTTGTGGGTGTCATCCTGTAATGCGAAAACGCGTCACAAATCGTTCGGAAAAAACCTCGAAATCGCGATAGGCGGACGTAAGTGGCTGAAATGTTTTGTGTTAGAGTCGGAAGGAAGGGGGAGAGGCAGGTGCATGGCTAAAGAGGAAGTCACACAACTGATTCGGCAATGGCAGTCGGGTGATCAACAGGCGTTAGAGCGATTGACGCCGTTCATTTATGACGAGTTGAAGCGGCTGGCACGCGGCTATATGCGGCGTGAGTCAGCAGGTCATACCCTTCAGGCAACCGCGTTGGTCAACGAGGCATTCCTAAAGTTTTCAGATGCGAATATCGAGTACGCAAGCCGTTCTCATTTCGTGGCGTCCGCAGCGCGAATGATGCGGCACATTCTCGTCGATCATGCCCGTGCCAAAAACAGTCAGAAGCAGGGCGGCGGCAAGGCCAATGCAACACTGCATGAGGAGTTTATTGCCGATCGCAACAACTCACCCGCTATTCTCGAAGTCGATATGGCGCTTGAGAAGCTCGCGGAAAAAGACGCTCGCCTTGCCGGTGCGGTGGAGTTGGTGTTCTTTGGTGGACTCACCTATGACCAGGCGGCGGATTACCTTGGCGTTGCGCGTACGACTTTTTATGAAGACTTACGTTTCGCGAAGGCTTGGCTCAAGACAGAGATGCAGTGATATGAGTGTCGACGAGTGCCGTATATTCGATATGTCAGTCTTTCGATACGAGTCATGCATCGGATCATCGCTATTCGACATGCGCCTCGGCGGATCTTGCGAAAAGGTGTAGCGCCAGGCCGGCCAAGAAGCCAGCAAATAGGCCGCCTAGGTGAGCGGCGTTGTCGATGCCTCCCGCAACGAATCCAAATACAAGTCCCAAGCCGACGTAAGTCCATAGCCAGGCGATTTCTCTTAGCCGTACCTCGCCAAGAACGCCCGATGCGAACACTGCACCGAACAATCCAAAGATAGCGCCGGATGCACCTACGCTCGTTGCATTCTCGTACCACCAGATACTGGCGAGGCTACCGGAAAGCCCAGATACGAAATAGATAACAAAGCATCGTACGCGACTGAACAATTCTTCTAGGAAGAGCGAAGCGAGGACCAACCCGGCAACGTTATAGAAGAGGTGCATCAAGCCGCCATGGACGAACATGCTAGTGACAAGCCGCCACCATTGTCCTTGCGTTGTCTCAGCGCGTCGGTTGGCGCCCCAAGTGAGCAGGTCATCTGCCGTTGGATAGATCGGGTGTACCCCGAAAAGCGTCATCATCACAAAGACGAGACACGTCGCGCTGGTGATAACCGGTGCGAAAAATTGGTTCTCGTTCGGTAAGAAAAAGAACCCATAGTCCGCGATGAAACTACTCGGTTTCTTGCCATCTTTCTGTGCTTGAAGCGCTTGGTTGTCGTAAGTCGGCAGAAGCAACGTCAGAAGAAAGATGATGATTCCGATGCCGGCGGCGTAAAAAGGCCAAACAACAGGTAGCTTCAAGCTATCCTCAAACGCACCCTCTCCCGGTAATAAAATAAGCACGTTATCGACGTCGTCGTTGCCGGTTCTCGCACCCACAGCGCTTCGAAAATGATCACGGTCCTGCGATGAGCGCGCCACTTCGACGTACGATGGGTTCGTGAAATCATAATTCTCGACCAGCTCCAGTCCGCGATTGTAGGCCTCCCGGTAAACACGATCTTTCGATGCGTTGGACAAATAGTTGCTGACTCGCTCCCGGTGAATCAGTCCATACCAATAGCGGTGATCGTTCGAATAGGGGGCGTCGGCCTCGGTCACCGGATACGCGAAATAAAAGGCATACTCGATGCTGTTGCCTCGGTCGATGATCTTCGAATTGGTGTGTAGGCCGCCCAGTCGCGTAAGAACGTTGTAATCGCGGATTGCGTAGTAACGATGCGGACGTTCAAGCGAAATTTCTAAGACACTGTCGACGTCATGTAGCGTTGCTACCGCTTGTAACACCATAAATTGAGCAAATATGGAGGGGGCCCACAGCGTTATGAGTGCGATCAAGCCCAACATCGTTTGCTGGTTCTCTACCTGTTCGGCGGTTTTGTTTTTGAACGTGAGGATCTTCAGTCGCGGTCGCAACCAAATCACATGGGCCAGTGCCGCCACAACCAATGGTATCCAGAGTTCCCACAGGTCTTGGTTGATCTCTAGTTTTGGCGCGAAACGATCTACAGCCAGTCGAATCGCGGTCAAGCCGCCAACGGTTACCAACATGACCGTCAGATAGGCTGGCAAGATGTGCCGGGCCTTTGGCCAGTATCCTGCACAGTAACGTTCTGGGTTTTTCGCGGAGTTCATGGTTCGCTATTGCGAATGGTCTTACAACGGCACCAACGTTGGGTTCGCTAGGTAGTCTTCTCGCTGTCGCTTAATCTTGCTACGGAGGTTTTCAACCGCGCCGTCGAAAACCGGGTTTTCCCGGTCGCGATCAAACACCGGTGAGAGAAACACCCACCAGACGGACAGCATCGAGGGTTGGTTGAGCGACTGCGCTGCCGAGTCGTAGTCGCCCCGACTCAGCGCCGCAATCGTGGGTGCGAACTCGCCACCGGTCAGCACATAGGGCGACGCGGCACGCGATGCGTTGACCGCCGCGAGCATCTCACGCGCCGCATCAAGATTTCCTTCGGCCTCATAGATGCCGGCTACGATCAGCGCGGTGGTGATTCCGAAGGGGGCAATTTCCTTCGGTGGCAGGACAAACAACTCCGGTCGCGCGCTCTGGATGAGCTTACGCGCCTCGGCGATGTTGTTACCGAGAAAATGCGCTTGCCCCATGCCAACTTTAAGACCATCAGGCATGCCTTCGAGCGCTTCGCTCGACATTAAGAACTGGTCGATTTCACCGCGCTGCACACTGAGGACAAGATCAATTTCTGATACACCTGGAATCATCGAACGTGGAAAATCTTTGAATAGCTGCTCGGCGCAGGCTTCGGCCTCACTCGCCATACCGAGCATGGCC
Source organism: Pseudomonadota bacterium (assembly GCA_039700805.1). Lineage (GTDB taxonomy): Bacteria > Pseudomonadota > Gammaproteobacteria > Steroidobacterales > Woeseiaceae > CALBPI01. The sequence continues at coordinate 5,241 of JBCAZE010000199.1, forward strand.
TGCAACTCACATTGGGTCTCACGTGCGCTTGGTGATGTCGGCGCCAGTCTCGCGCCTTCATCTTGCCAACGAAGTGCCTCGGCCAGCTGGCCTCGACTGGCGAACAGTTCGGCGCGCGTAACATACAAATTGTGAAAGCTCGGATTGCGTCGAATCGCGTCGGCG
>JBCAZE010000200.1:0-5401 GCA_039700805.1 Pseudomonadota bacterium
GGGAACCGGCTTTTAAGTCAAATGCCTGACTGGTTTGAAAGGAAAGCAACCTGCAGACGGCAGGTCGGAGATAAGAATATGCATCGTTGGTTAGCTGCTCTAGTTGTTGCAGCGTTCTTGAGTCTTGGTAATAGCGCTCTGGCGCTCGGACTCGGTGAGATCACAACAAGGTCGGCCCTGAACGAGCCGATGCGGGCACAAATATCTCTGCTTGGCGCCACTCAGGAAGAGCTTTCCGGCCTTGAGATTCGTCTTGCCTCTCCGGAGACATTCGAGCGCTATGGTATCGATAAGCCTGCGTTCTTGAATGGCCTGCGATTCAAAATTCGTGCGGGTGCGCAGCCTTACGTCGAGGTGACGTCGACGCAACCCATCGGTGAACCTTTCATCACGATGTTGGTGGAAGCGGTATGGCCGCGGGGACGTTTGCTTCGCGAGTACACCATTCTGTTGGATCCACCGACTTTTCAGGCGCCGGCCGCCGCCAGTGCGCCGAGCGCAAGTCCAGCGGCGCGTCAAACGCAGCCTGCCAACCGAGGCACCATTCGTCGTGATGCGCCGGCTTCGACCACACCGGCACCACGACCTGCATCGCTGTCCGGTGATAGTTACCGTGTCCAGCGCAATGACACGCTGTGGGAAATTGCACAGCGGATCCAGCCTGACCAAAGCGTGTCGATCAACCAGGTCATGCTGGCAATTTATCAATCAAATCCGGATGCCTTCGGTGGCAACATTAATCGCTTAAATGCAGGCGCAGTTTTGAATTTGCCTTCAAGCGACGAGCTTGTATCGATCAATCGCAGCTCCGCACTTCAGGAAGTGCGACGTCAGAATCAATCATGGCGTGGCGGTGAGGGCGGCTCCCTGACGCTGGTGGCTCCTGATGATGATGCCGGCACTGGGGCGCCCGTCGCGGCGCGTCCTTCGGGTAGCTCGACCAGTTCGGACAGTGGTGCGAATCGCGCAGAACTTGCGCAACTACAGCGCGAGCTGCAGGAAAAAGAAAATCAACTGCGGGTGCAGAACGAAGAACTCGCTCGCTTACAAGCAGCCTTGGCAGCAAGGGGTGACGACAGCGCCGCAATGCCAGAGGACAGCGGCGCCGAGGCTGTCGTTGACGACGGTCCGGTATCGACCGAGGGCTTGTACGGTGATGATGCACCGGCAGAGGCCGAGGAGCCATCGACCGGCGCCGAGGGCGTATTCGCTGAGACTGACGAGCCAGCCGCGAACGATGATGTCGCCGAGCCGGTCGCTGAAACCCCAGCGGCTGTAGAGCCTCCGCCGGCTCGCACAAGCACGCCGGTGGTCACAACGACCAAACAGCCATCTTTGGTTGAGAAGATTATTGGCAGTATTTGGACCTATGTTGGCGCAGGCGTACTCGCCATCATTGGATTGTTAGCGTTGCTCGCTCGACGTCGTTCGGCTGAATCCGATCAAACGGGTACATGGGAGTCTCTCGACGCGACTGAACTTGAAGATTTGGACGGCACGTTGGCTGCGACGGGCAGACTGCGCGAGCTGGACAGCAGCGACAAGACCCGCGCCTCCGAGGCGCCTGCGTTCGAAGACCCGTTCGAATCAACATCCCCGGTTGACGAGATTTCTAAGCAGGCTGCCGAGGCTGAGGCGGTCGAAAGCGGTGTATTAGAGCAACCTGCGGCTGACGCCACGGGTGAATACTCTATTGAAGACACCTTTAGCTCCGATACAGCGATCAACTTCGATCAATCCGATCCCCTTGCAGAAGCCGATTTCCACATGGCTTATGGCCTATACGACCAGGCAGCCGATCTTGTCAAAGGCGCTTTAGCCGTCGATGGCAGTGACAATCGATTGAAGGCCAAGCTCTGCGAAATCTACTTCGTCTGGGGTAATCAGGAAGGTTTTGTGGACGCAGCCGCTGAGCTTAAAGCGTCATTGCCTGAGGGTGATCCCGAGTGGAACAAGGTCGTTATCATGGGCCAGCAAATCGCGCCGGCCAATGACTTGTTCAGCGGTGTCATCGCGGGTTCTGCGGAAGGCGATGTTGACATCTCTCTCGACGCCGACACGATGTTGGCAGAACAACTCGACGAAGGCGACGCGACGGGCGGGTTCACGGATGTGTTCGGTAACGATGGCGGCACGATAGAGCAGCCTGCTGATCTATCGGAGATCTCTGGTATTGATTTCGAGTTCGACGAAGAGGCCATTGGTGGTGATGATGCCGGTGCGGATTCCCCGGCTTCCGAGGACCTTTCTGATAGCAGCGGGCTGGATTTTGAGTTTGATGGCACCGCATTGGGTACTGACGGCACCGTTGAACAACCCGTAGATCTGGATTTAGATGTTGAGGCGGGTGAAGACTTAACTGCGAAGCTCGACGATGAGCCCGGCGGCACCGCTGAGATGGATCTTGCTGATCTTGATTTAGATACCGGCTCGATCGATGCGTTGCCAGACGCTCCGGAAGAAGAGGATCTTTTGGCCGCGACCGGGGCGACATCGGTGCTACCTGATGATTTCAAAGTTGATATGCCAATCGACGATAATGACGCCACCGTGTTGGCGTCGTCAGAGGCATTCGATTTGAATGGTTTCGACGACGATGCGGAAGCGGGTACTACCGAAATGCCGCAGTTGGAAGCAGCCGACGACGACACGAGCGATGCGACCGGCATCATGCCGATGGGCGGCATCGGCGAAGTCGATATGGACGTTGCGGATTTGACCACTGAGCTTGCGGTTGACGATCTCGGTGACGCTGATGATGCGACCATGCAACAACCGGTTGTTGATGACTCATCCACGATGTTCTCTGAGCAGGTATTTGGTGGCGACAACTCGGTCGATAGCACGGCGGACACCGGTTTGAATCTAGCGCTTGACGACACCGGTGAGACGAACATCGCGGAAGTGGGTACCAAACTCGATTTGGCCCGTGCGTACGTCGATATGGGCGACCCTGATGGTGCCAGGAGCATCCTCCAGGAAGTCCTTACCGAAGGTGATGATAACCAGCGCGCGGAAGCACAGCAGCTGCTCGATAACCTCGGTTAGTTCGCGAACAACACGCGTTCTATCAGGTAGTGGCCGATGACACGTGTTGCCATGGTCGTCGAATACGACGGCACCCGGTATTGCGGATGGCAACATCAGCGTCACTGTGAGGCAGTTCAGGCCGTCGTAGAGCGAGCAATCTCCAAAGTAGCCAATCATGACGTGCGGGTGCATTGTGCCGGCCGCACTGATACAGGCGTGCATGCCACTGGGCAAGTGATTCACTTTGACACAACCGCTGTGCGAACCGAGCGTAGTTGGCTGCTGGGTACCAACAGTCAGTTGCCCAACGATGTCAGCATGTCCAATGCGGCGATCGTGAGTGATCGCTTTCACGCGCGCTATGATGCGCTCGAGCGGCAATACAGGTATCTCATCAACAATGCAGTAAGAAGGCATGCGGTGTTCAGAGACCGCGCGATGGTCGTGCACGAACCACTGACGACCGAGCCGATGCAAGCCGCGGCGGACCACTTGCTAGGAGAGCATGACTTCAGTGCATTCCGAGCGGCCGGGTGCCAAGCGCACCACCCGAATCGCAGTGTGCGCGCGATACGGGTACAACGCGCCGGTGAATGGATCATCGTCGATATTGCGGCGAATGCTTTTTTGCATCACATGGTTCGCAACATCGTGGGATTGTTGATCTATGTCGGCAGCGGTAAGGCGCCACCTGAATACGCCGGCAAGGTGTTGGCTGGCAAAGACCGCACGGCAGCGCCTGCGATGGCCGCAGCCTGCGGTCTGTACCTTTCTAAGGTGGTTTATCCTAAGCCGCTAGGTGACGGGTGGGCGTCAACGGATCGTTCTTTCCGTGCCGAATGGCCGTTGCTGCCAGTCAATTGACCCTGTCAGGCATCTACACACAGGCGCATTTCAGTTAAACTTAAAGCATGAGCTGGTTTGAAAAACTGATGCCTTCGCGCATCACGACAGAGCGCCGCACAAAGTCAGTGCCTGAAGGGCTTTGGATCAAATGCCCCAAATGCACAGCGCAGTTATATCGTGCGGAATTGGATCGCAACATGATGGTGTGCCCGAAGTGCGGCCATCATATGCGTATTGGCGCACGTGCACGACTCAGTACCTTTTTTGACGAAGGCACGTTTACCGAGCTCGGCGAGAACCTCGAGCCGAAGGATCCGCTGAAGTTCAAAGACAGCAAGCGCTACAAAGACCGCATCACGCAAGCGCAGAAAAGCACCGGCGAAAAGGATGCTTTGATTGCAGCGACCGGCGAGTTGTTTGGTGAGCCAGTGGCAGCAGCAGCCTTTGAATTCAAGTTTATGGGTGGATCAATGGGCTCGGTTGTCGGCGAACGATTCTGTTTGGCGGCCAAAGCGGCACTGGAACAACGTATGCCACTCGTGAGCTTTTCCGCGAGTGGTGGCGCACGGATGCAGGAAGCGTTGTTCAGCCTATTCCAAATGGCGAAAACGAGTTCAGCATTGGCGGAACTAAATGATGCTGGGTTACCGTTTATTTCTGTGTTGACAGATCCGACCACCGGCGGTGTATCCGCTAGCCTTGCGATGCTCGGTGATGTGAACATCGCTGAGCCGCAGGCGCTGATCGGCTTCGCGGGACGACGCGTCATCGAGCAAACCGTGAGAGAGACGCTGCCTGAGGGTTTTCAGCGCAGCGAGTTTTTGCTCGATCACGGCGCTATCGACATGATCGTTGATCGCCGCGAGATGCGGACTCAGATTGCCGATATGTTGCGCAAAATGATGGGGGTATCGGCACGCACGCCGGACGATACGGCAACGTTAAAGGCCCTCGATATCAGCGAGTTGGAAAACCAGGAATAGCGCGGGTTGAGCGTTTCGTCGCGTCTCGCTCGCTGGCTCGTTCGTCTAGAAGAACTAGACCCCAGCAAGATCGAGCTCGGCCTCGAGCGAACACGCCTCGTTTACGAGCGGCTGGAAATTCCGCCGCCTGCACTCACGATTCTTGTTGCCGGAACCAACGGAAAAGGCTCGGTTAGTCACTTTCTTTCGTGCCTGTTGTCGCAACAGTCGCGTCGCGTTGGGCTGTATACCTCGCCGCATCTTCATCGATTCAACGAGCGCATTGCTATCGAAGGCGAGCCCGTCAGCGATAGGCTTTTGGTCGAGGCGTTCGACCGAATTGAGGCGGTGCGCGGTCAAACACCACTAACGTATTTCGAATTTACGACGTTAGCGGCGCTGGTGTGTTTTGAGCATGCGTCTGTCGATTGTCGTGTGATGGAAATTGGGCTTGGTGGGCGTCTCGACGCCGTGAATGTATTGGAGCCCGATGCTGCGGTGCTTACCAATGTTGGCTTGGATCACCAGCAATGGCTTGGCAGTAGTCGTGAGCAAATCGGATT
>JBCAZE010000201.1:0-5381 GCA_039700805.1 Pseudomonadota bacterium
TCGAACAATTGACGCTGCCCATCAAGTGCACATCGACAACCATCTGGAAGTCCGCCAATTCAACCTTCGCGAACGTCTTATCCCGCAGAATGCCCGCGTTGTTGACAAGGACGTCGACCCGACCCCAAGCATCCATCGCCTGTGCGACCATCGCCTCGACTTCATCCATCTTCGTAACGTTAGCGCCGTTCGCAAGTGCCTCACCACCGGCCGCCGTGATCTCATCGACGACAGCTTGCGCAGCACTCACCGAACCGCCGCTACCATCTCGTGCGCCGCCGAGATCATTAACAATTACTTTTGCACCACGACGTGCAAACTCCAAGGCATGTGAACGCCCGAGGCCATTACCGGCACCCGTGACGATCACGACTTGATCATCAAAACGAATTGACATGTTGATATTCCTTACTGAACGATGAACAGCGAAAGCGTTTCTGCGATCAATGCAGGCTTCGCTTGGTCTTTAATTTCGACGGTGACGATACTCTTAAAGAGATACTGACCGGGATTCTTTTCTGTCACGCTATCGAGCACCATATGCGCACGTACGCTGCTACCGACGGCGACGGGCTGCAAGAAGCGAAGCTTATCGGAACCGTAGTTAATCGCCATCACCATGCCCTCTGGGGCGATACCGCACTGCGCGCTAAGATAAGGCAACAACGACAAGGTAAGGTAGCCGTGAGCGATCGTCGTACCGAACGGTGTCGCCTTAGCTTTCTCTTGGTCGAGATGAATAAATTGATGGTCGAGCGTTGCATCGGCAAACGCGTTCACGCGCTCTTGATCAATAACGAACCACTCAGATGGTTCGCGCTCTTTACCGACGTAATCCTGAAGTTCCGAAACCGGTACGACTAACGACATGATGCCCCCAGCGAGGTGATTGAAGAAGATCGCCAGTATAGCAAATCATGCTCATGTTCTGCCGAGAACAGAGCACTGCTGACACGTCACCGCATCGCTGCCTCAGGCATCAGCATCGCAAGCCCAAGCCCGATTGCGATGGCACCGAAAAATACCGGCGCCAAGGGTCGTTTCCGCGCATAACCGCTCGATAACATGATCAAGGTCGCACCGCCGTTGGACACCAATCCCATAATAATCACGCCGGTGGGAAACACCGCAGCACGCACATCTACAATACCGCTGCCGTAACCAACGAGCAGCGCCATCCCATATAGACGATAAAGCGCGACATCCGAAGCTGAGAATCCACCGATTCGATCGATCAGCGATTTCGGCAATAACAGCAGCGGCCCAGCCACGGCAACCAATGTGCCAACAATCTTGATCCACAGGAGCATTTCAAGCAGTGACATCAGAGACGCCCTCCGCATCAGGGTTGTGTGCGCGATGGTGTGGCTCTAACGTGGATTTCGCATCCGGCCAACCCAACAATCGCGTCAATCGTGCCGTCCGACGCAAAAACGTCTCGATATCCAAGTAGCCGACGTGTCGCTCTGAATCAACGAGTTTTAGCGCACCGCTGAAATCGCGCCTTCCCGATATCGCCCGCCGCGCCTCATCCCAGCGGATTGGGTGATGAGACTGACAGTCGATTGCGCTCGCAATCAACCCAGTCATCTCATCGAAAATAAAATAACCGCCCGCGTTCATTTCGGTAAATCCCGCAGCAAACAGTGTCGGGTGTCTTTCATTGAATACCGTAAAGTCGAGCTGCGGTTTCGACGCTTTCCAGTCGAAGTAAACTGGATCGATGTAAGGAATGTCATAGTGATAACCCGTCGCGTACAAAACGAGGTCATAGCGCTCCTCGCGATCGTCCGCGAACACCACCTTGTCCCCGTCGAACGTTTTGATATCGGCACGAACCTCAATGTCGCCATGTCGCAAGTGATGAGTCAATTGCGAATTGATAATTGGGTGCGACGCTAACACCCGGTGGTCAGGGGCCTTGAGACCGAGCTTTGTGAGATCCCCATTCACCAGCCGAAGAATGCGTGCAAACAACTTTCGACGAACGGCGAGTGGCAGCCACTTCGTACGTTCCCCGAACTGATCGGTCGGCACGCCAAAAATATGCTTCGGAATAATGTGATAACCACGCCGCATACTGATCGCAGCAAAACGCGCATGGCGTGCGGCATCACAAGCGATGTCGAACGCGGAGTTACCACCACCGACGACCAGTACACGCTTCCCTTCAAAAATCGTGGGGTCTTGAAAGTCGACGGCATGCATCGATTCGCCGGAGAATTCGCCTTCGTACTCTGGCCAGTTTGGCGACCAAGTATGGCCATTCGCGCAAATGACATGGCTAAACGACGACACCTGCCCATCGCCGTACTCAACCCGCCAATCACCGTCGGTGCCGCTCACTCGGGACACAGCGGTCGACAACTTCAGGTTGGCATATAGATCGAACGCCTTGGCAAACGACCTCGTGTAGTCGAGCACACGTTGCCTGTCGGGGTAGTCAGGAAACTCAGTCGGCATAGGAAAACCGTAAAATCCTGACAGTCGGCTCGAAGAGATAAAGTGCGCGGAGCGATACATGGGCGAGCCCGGGTTATCGATATCCCATATTCCACCAACATCGCTGTGTCTCTCGAATTGAGTGTAGTGAATATTGCGAAGCGTTAGGTGCCTCGCCGCCGACAAACCCGCAGGCCCTGCACCGATGATCGCCACATGTGTTGTTTGCGTCACGTATTCACCCTTTTCTAAACATGAATAATATTCGTATTATTAATATGAAGAATATTCATGTATTGTCAAGATGCATGACCGATTTGTACGAAAAAAACTGGATTGAACCGACACAAGATCGTAGCCGACGCAAGGTCGCACTGATGCTGAAAGCGGCGAAATCACTCGCAATTGAACTTGGCACGCTGGACTTCAAAATGACAGAGGTGGCAGCACGGGCGGAAGTCGCGGTCGGTACGCTGTACCAGTTCTTCCCTTCTCGCCACGCGCTGATCGGGAAACTATTCTTTGACGTAATGGCCCCGATAGACGCCAGCGTATCCGATGTCATCGCGCGCGCGGACACCTTGGAGCAACTGACTAGACGCATTGAACGTCAGATGCGAAGTCATCTCACACTGGTCAAGTCTGACCCGGCACTGATGGTGATATGGACGACGGCTACCATAGACCCTGATGTGCAATTGGCAGATTTAGAGAACACGAAACGTAATGCTGAAGTGTTAACGCTGAAGCTGAAGGAGCTACTCGGCATCACCGGCAGCGCAGCGGATGTGCGTGCTACTGCTTTACTCGTTTGCCATCTTTGGGGTGCGGTCATTCGACTGAGCGTCGCCATGCCCGACGGTCAATCAAATCGCATCATCAAACAATACGCAAGAATGGTGTCTTCACATGCCGAGCGCTGGCTTGTTAGTTGACACTTGGGTCTCGATCAACGCTCATTGACGCAACGCGAATCGAAACTGAGCTTGCTCAGAACATTGCTGAGCTCATTCGTTACGAACCTGGGATTGATGTCGTTGAGCAAGGCAGTCGATTCGGACTGTCAGGGATAACGATACGCGGTATCGGCGGCAATCGCGTACATATTGAGGTCGATGGTGTCGCAACAAGCGATGCATTCTCAATTGGCAGTTTCTCAAACGCGAGTCGTGACTTTTTTGATATCGACAGCCTGAAACAGGTCGAGATCATTCGCGGTCCAGCGTCTGCTGTCTTCGGCTCAGACGCATTGGGCGGCGTTGTGAGCTTTGTCACTAAGAGCCCGTCAGACGTTCTTCGAGATAGTGATCGGTACGCGAATGCGTCCATCGGTTTCAATACCGTTGATGCCAGCCAAGTGCTGTCTGGTAGCTACGCTGCTCGCCTAGGGTCAGTGTCTGCGATGTTCCGCGGCACGTATCGAGAGGGCCAGGAACGAGACGTCCCGGCTGCAGACCCGCTAGATGATCGCAATCTGAATCTACTGGCGAAGTTCGATCTCGGAAACACCGAGAGCGGCGGCGTCTCGGTGACACTAGAGCACTTCGACAGCGATAGCTTGACGGCGGTCGACTCTTTGGAGGGCACCCAGGACTTTACCTCGTTGTTTGGCTTTCCTTACGTGGTAGATACAACCCGAATCGACGCGGATGACTCACGTACGAGACGAAGAATCAGTGTAGGCCAAGAGTGGGTTACGGGTAAGTTCGGCACCGACTATCTACGTTGGCGCGCTTATTGGCAAGACAGCGAAACACGACAGGACACCTTCGAAGATCGCGACACGCTGATTGCCGGCGTACCAGGTGCTATCACGCGCGAGCGTCAATTCAAATTCGAGCAAACCCTCTCTGGCATCGAAATCAATGCCGGCAGCGACATGACTTGGGGTGATGTGACACATGAACTGTCATACGGCGTGGAATACGAAACAGCAGACACACGCCAGCTGCGCTCTGGCTTGGAATCCGATCTAACTACTGGCGAGTCGTCAAATCAGGTGGGACCCGATACGTTCCCCTTGCGGGATTTTCCGCTCTCATCAACGACGCGGATGGGCGTCTATCTGCAGAACCGTATTGCTCTCGGACGGATTACACTGACGCCGGGGTTGCGATGGGACCGCTTTGAGCTAGCGGCCGATAATGACCCAATCTTCGCGGCCGACAATCCCGGAATCACACCACGCTCCATCGACGATGATCAGTTATCGCCAAAACTTGGCGCGACATTCAATATCGATGATCAATGGCAGGTGTATGCGCAATATGCAGAAGGGTTCAGAGCCCCGCCGGTCAATGACGTCAATATCGGGTTCACCAATTTCCAGTTTGGTTACACCGCGTTGCCGAATCCGGATCTTCGTTCTGAGTCCAGCGTTGGATATGAAGTCGGCGCGAGGCTGAACGGCGATAACAGTCACGTCGAGTTTGCTATGTTCCGCACACAGTTCGACGACTTTATCCAATCGCTGCAAGTTGTCGACTTTGATCCGATCAACCGCTTGCTCGTATTCCAATCGATAAACGTCGATGAAGTGACTATCGAGGGCGCAGAAATCTCGACGACTTGGTCACCAAGACGTTTCTCGGACAGCATTCAATTCAATCTATCCGCGGCCTATGCACGCGGGACCAACGAGATAACCAACAGACCCGTTGACACCGTTGCGCCATTCAATGCCGTGCTCGGCATCGACTACAAACCCACCGATGATCGTTGGGGATTTTCCGGCATCGCTCGCGGTGCGACGAGGCAAACCGATCTTGATGAGTCTGACGGCGCACGATTCAGTCCGAGTGGGTATATCGTTTTCGATGCCACTGCGTTCTTCCAAGCATCACCTAAGGTTCGGCTTCGTGCTGGCGTCTACAACATAGGCAATACCGAATACACGCCGTACTTGGACGTACAGGGGCTTCCCGCTGATGCCGTGAATC
>JBCAZE010000028.1:0-23709 GCA_039700805.1 Pseudomonadota bacterium
TCACGGCACGTGTCTCTTCTTGCAGCAGCACAGTGTTGAGTCGTTCTTCGATGGCGCTCGCCGTGTTCAACGTGTCTTCGATTCTCGCATCGGGCGGCATTTTCAAATGGACGTAGAACAAACGGAGGGGGTCGAAGGTAAAGAACTCACTGCGGATGGTACCGCTCGCAAGTAATGTTCCAGCCACACCAACGATCACTAAACCGCCGATCCCGGCAATGCCCGGTCGGCGAATGACCCAAGCCAGCATCTTGCCGTAGCGTAAACGTACCTTTCTTGTAAACCGCTCGCGAGTCTCTTGGATACGTCCCTTGGAGACCGCTTGTGGCCCCAAGGAAATCACGTGTGCGGGCAATATCCAGAAAGCCTCGACAAGGCTCACCAGTAACCCGACCGTCACAACGAAAGGAATCACAAACATGAACTTGCCGACAATTCCCGGCAGCAGCATCAATGGCAAAAATGCGCTGACGGTCGTCAAGACGGCGGCGGTCACCGGTGTCCCCACTTCTCTTAGTGCACCGAGTGCCGCTTCCAACGGCGCTTCAGCACGTTGTAGTCTGAAATAGATGGCTTCAACAACGACCACCGCGTCATCGACCAACATCCCGAGAACGATAACGATGCCGAGCAACACCGATACATTCAACGTGTTACCGGTTAGGTCCAAGGCCCAAATGGTGCCGGTGATAGAAAAGATAATCCCTAGCGTCACCATCGATGCGATTCGCAAGCCAAGGAACGCCCAACACACAAACATCACGAGCGCGAGACCGATCAAGGAATTGCGTTCCATGATGCCGAGCGCGCTTCTGGTTTGAACAGTCTGATCGTCAGCCACAAGCACATCAATGCCATTCGCATCGAGCATTTGATCAAGTTGACCGGTGTAGTCAGTGATACGATCGATTAAGTCGAGTGTATTGGTGTAAGCGACTTTTGTAACGCCAAGTGCAACCGCAGGCCGCCCCTGAAACGTCACCAGCTGTGCTGGGTCGGCGCGGGCTCTCTCGACCTGTGCGACATCGCCTAACAGTACGGTCTGACCGTCTTGTCCGGTGGGAATCTCAAGTTGGGCAAGTTGGTCTGGTGATTCAGTGAGTTCGTTCACACGTACAAGCCAAGCGCCTTCACCGACGTCGACACTGCCGGCCGACGTATTGCGAAAGCCGCGTTGCAGTAGATCCGCTATGGCAGTGGCCCGGATTCCTCTCGCTGCAAGCGCATCTGGATCGAATGACACCAGCAGTTCAGGTTTGTGCAACCCAAATGCTGTAACACGGTCGACGCCTTTCATGCGTTCTAGTGCGAGCTGCACACGACGCGCATTTGCCCGCAACACTTCATCGTCAGCTTGTCCGGCGACAACGACTAATGCGGTTGGAAAACCCGAGGACGTGTTCAGTTCGATCACTTCGGGGTCTTCGGCGTCCTCTGGCACTTCATCGTTGAACTTGGCCTGAATCTCTCGCCGCAAATCGGTGATGCGCTTATCTGCCGTTCGCTCGTCTAGGTCTTCCAGTCGAACAAGAATGTTAGATAAGCCCTCGCTAGATTGGCTGCTGACGAATTTGAGGTTTTGTACACCTCGTATCGCATCCTCTAATGGACTGGTCACCAGCTCTTCAATATCCTCAGCGGACGCACCCGGTTGGACGGTCGTTACTTGAATCCAATTGAAGCTAATTTCTGGGTCTTGTTCACGTGGCATCGTGGCGAACGACAAGATGCCCATAACGACGACGACGGTGAACAGGATGTTGACCAGCGGATGATTGGTCAACATGCGCTGGAACAGAGTCATGGGCGCTCCGTCTTCACGCTAACCCCCGGCTGTAGTCTTTGACGCCCACGATCAATGATGCGTGCGTCTCGCGGTAGCGTGAAGCGGGCAGGTCGTCCTTCCTCAGCTTCAACCAGCGGCTCGAATATCGCGATTCCGTCACGTTCTATGAATACGCCGAGTACACCCTCGCGGCGCTGTACATAGGGAACGGGCAAAAACTGAGGGCTACTGGTCCATCTCAATCGACCCGGCAGTCCCGCCGCGGGTTGCGATTGCCCATCGACGGTAAGTCTTACTTCCTGCACGCGGTTGCGACTATCGATCACGGGGGAGATCCGTACAGGGCGGACCGGCCACGATTGCTGCCGATAAAGAAAACGCGCTTCGCCAATATCCTGTAGCGCAATGATGGCGTCGTCGGCGGCGCGTGCCGAAATCTCGACCCCCGTCGTTTGTACAATTCGGATAGCAGGGGATCCGATCTGCAACAAGCTGCCAACTTGTGCGCTACGTTCCGTGATGACGCCATCAAAAGGAGCCACGATGCGCGTATCACTCAACGCTGCCTTGGCTTGATCAATCGCCACCGACTGTGCATCCGCCTGTGCTTCCAACGCCGCAAGTCGCGCCACTTGGTCGGCGAGCTCATCGGCGGAGACATACTGCTGTTCGGCTAGTGCGCGACGTCTCTCCAATCGCGACTTCGCGAGTGTGATGTCTGCCTGCGTCTGTGCCAGGTTGGCGTTTGCAGCTGCCAATGACAGCTTAAAATCGCGCGCCTCCAGCGTCACTAACGGCTCGCCCCGGCTAACAACCTGGCCGATGTCAGCATGGATGGTCTCAACACGTGCCGTAACCGCTGCTGATAACAGACTATCGTTAGCGGGTACGACGGCAGCAGCAGCGTCATAGTCGACGCTGATCAAAATGTCTTCCGCCGACACGACGCTGACGGGAACGATCTCTTCGTTCGCATGCGCGCCTGTCGCGATGCCGAGAATCAATGAGAGAGCGAATGCAGCGCCAGGAAGTTTCATAAAAAAGTCTTTAGAAAACGTAGCAGTCTTTCAGTGGATTCGGAGTTCGCGCGTGTGAACCCATAAGCATGCGTTTTTCGCGCTTTCCGGTCGAGCCAGATACGATCTTGATTATCCTCTTCTGGACGCTCGCTGGCTAGCCAAATAATCGTGTCGGCGCCTTGGCTTGCTGTACGTAGAACCGGACGCAGCAACTTGCGAAAGGTAGGCAGCGATTGCTGGACACCCGCGGTATCTACCCAGCCCGGGTGCATCACGTAGTAACGTTGGCCTTGCTTCTCACTGGATTGTTGCCAGTGTTGGGTGAGCGCGACTTGCGCACGCTTTTGCACGGCATAGGCACGCGTACCATCATGCGCTGCCGCTTCCTTGGCGCACAATGCGCTCGTAACGAGCGGAGCCATATACATGCCGCCAGACGCGACAGTAATGACGGCGCCTTCTTCCGCCAGGACACCGGACGCCACCAAGCGTTCAGTGAAGACGTATTGGTTGAGCAGATTGGTCGCGAATTGCGCGTCAACGCCCTCACTGTTTTCCACAAAGTCGTGCAACATGACGCCAACGTTGTTGACCAGGACATCAATGCTTCCGAAGTCCTTAGAGATGGCATCGGCAAGCCCGTTCACCGCGTTCGTCTCAGCAAGATCGCAGGCGTAAGTGACGACACGATCGCCAACAGACGCCTTGAGGCTTGCGAGCTTGTCAGGGTTCCTCGCGACCGCAATGACTCGGGCACCAGATGCCGCGCAACCGGCGACCACAGCGGCGCCAATCCCGCCGCTTGCACCCGTTACGAGCACAGTTTGGCCAGCCATGCTGGGCTGCCCGTTCTGCCAAAACAAGCGTCGGAACCAAAATCCTATCGCGCTGAAGCTGAGGCCGAACCGACCGTAAAAGAGAATAATGCCGAGAATGGTGCGCATGCTGAATTCCGTTGGTGTTAATAGATTGATGAAGCGCCGCGCTCAAACGCACTATAGGGTTCGATTGGGCACGACATCCGGACGCAGCGTTTCAAATTGCGCAATGGCCTGTGAGGCGCGTTCATAACCGATTTCGATCAGTTCTGCCGCCCGATCAAACTCCCAGAACATCGCGAGATCTCGCGGCAACGAGATCACCATATCCGGCTTGTAAGCCGCCAATTTGAGTCTTGCGATTCCATTTTGCATGATCTCGACCGTCTGCGTGCTCATGTGCAGAAATCCACGCTGTTGCTCAGTAGATTCGACAGTGGTGTCTTCTTTACTTGGCTTTAGCTTCTCCACGAACTCAGCGATCGCTTGTCGATACTTTCCTTTGGGGGCAGCGTCCTCGTCCGGTTGGGAAGGCGTGGCCTTATCGGCGTCCTCATGTGATGGCATCCGTTCTCGCTGTCCGTTCAAATCGACGGCGATCGTCAAATTGGCGCCGTGATTCAATGTCGGTGCTATCGGAATGGGATTGACGAGTCCGCCATCTGCGAGTAATCGCCCTTCGTGTGCAACAGGAGACATTAGTGTCGGGATGGCCGTTGAGGCACGGATTGCGGTGAACAGCGAGCCACGGTTAAGCCAGACTTCCGCTTGTTCGCGCATATCGGTCGCAACCGCGGTAAATCCGATCGGTAATGACTCAATCTTCGTATCGCCGATCAAGTCGCAAATGGCGTCGATGACTTTGTCACCTTTAATAATGGCGCCACGACGGAATGAGAAGTCTAAGAGTCGCAGCATGTCGCTGCGGCCCAGGTCTCGTGCCCACTCCTCATAGATATCGAGTTTGCCGGCAGCATAGATGCCGCCAATCAAGGCACCGATTGATGTTCCAGCAATGTATGCAGGTATGTAGCCCGCTTCCTCAAGCCGTCGAATGACGCCGATGTGCGCCAGTCCGCGCGCGCCGCCGCTGCCTAGCGCGAGCGAGATATGTTGGTGGGTCGATTTCATGCGGGGAATTCTAACGAACTACCTCCTGTCCGGAGCGTTGGCGATCCGAGCAAAGTGTCCGCAAAACTGTCCGCGGACACGGCGGACGGACACAACGGTCACAGGAGTCGCTCGGTCCGGATTAGGTAATAGTATAAAAAACAATACATTAGAGTTCTTTAAAAACTGGCACGGCCCTTGCTCTATGAATACTGAACCTTTCGGAGAAAGTGTTATGAACCTGCAACGACAAGTAAGACTCTTGGCTTTTTCATTCGGTGTTGCGCTGGTGGCATTGGAAATGGTCGCGGTATCACTGCTGAAACCCGTCGGATGGGCGGACCCAAGCCATCCAACCGTGTCAATCCACTTGGACCAGGCGTTCGCGCCATTCGCGCTGAATGATTTCGGCGTTGTGAGCGCTGATCGCGTATGCACCCATGTAGAGGCGGTTCTCTGATGGCGATTCAACCGATTCGCGAACCCGCGTCTGACGTCAAAGGTATCCGCGATACCGCTGCGCAGGATGAGGTCATCAAGCCGCGTCGCGGTGGCCGCTGGGTCAAATGGGGTGGGGCAGCCGTCATCGGGATCGCTGCCGTGATTTGGGCCATTAACGCGGCAGAGGTTTGGTTAAAAGCAGATGTTACGGTCGATCGAGATCGCTTGCGGATAGCGACGGTAACGCGTGGTGATCTCGTACGCGATATTCCGATACAAGGTGTCATCGTTGCTGCGATCAAGCCAACACTATTTGCACCCTCGGCAGGGCGTGTGACGTTGGAGGTCAGTGCCGGTCAAACGGTCCGTCAAGGAGACATACTGGCGTCCATCGAAAGTCCACAGCTAGCCAGCGAGTTACAACAAGCGCAGGCGCTTCTTGCATCGGAGAAGACAACCGCGGAACGCGCGAACATCGAAGCACGACAAACCGCGTTGGAAAACCAGCAGGCAGTGGATCTTGCGGAGGTGGAAGTCACGGCCGCTGAACGTGAGCTGCGGCGAGCTGAGAAGTCCTGGGAATATCAGGTCATCTCCAAGCAGGATCTTGAGGAAGCGGTCGATAACTTGGCGCGCGCACGGTTGGAGTTCGAGCACCGCAAAGCGGATGCGGCTTTGTTCTTGGAGCGCCGCAATTTCGAAGCGCGCACCCGTGAGTATGGCGTCGAGCAGCAAGCCTTGCGCGTTACGGAACTAGAGCGTCAAGTCGCAGCGCTTGCGATTACCTCGCCGGTCGACGGTATTGTCGGCAGTCTCAGCGTCGAGGATCGCGCTGCTGTGTCAGCGGATGCACCGCTATTGAACGTTGTTGATCTGTCCCGACTGGAGCTCGAGGTCGCGTTGTCACAAAGCTACGCGGATGACGTGCAAGTGGGCATGCCCGCCGAGATCAGTTATTCAGGAGAGACGTTCCCAGCGATTGTTTCAGCGATCTCGCCCGAAGTCGCGCAGAACACAGTGGCAACCCGATTGCGATTTGCCGACATTCAACCGCCAGGGCTGCGTCAGAATCAGCGTTTGACGGGCAAGATTCGCCAAGACACCGTTGCTAACGCGTTGCTTTTACCTCGCGGACCATTCTTTGACAACGATGGTGGTAGAGCCGCTTATCTGGTCAATGACAATTTTCTCGAGCGCCGCACCATCGTTGTCGGTGCAACCAGCTCAACACATATCCAAATTCTGGACGGCCTGTCCGTCGGCGACCAGGTGGTCGTTTCGACGACAACCGATTTTGATGCGGCACCACAAGTGCTGATCGTAGATTAAAAAAAGGAACGCACCATGCTGCAAATGAACAATGTCACCAAAGTGTATTCGACAGGTCTGATCCAAACTCACGCACTACGCGAGTTGAAACTTTCTGTTTCAGAGGGCGAATTCGTCGCGGTAACCGGTCCTTCCGGCTCGGGAAAAACCACGTTTCTGAATATTGCGGGGCTACTAGAAGCGCCTTCCGGTGGCTCATATCATCTCGATGGAACCGACGTTTCGCATCTCGGTGACAATGAGCGCTCACGCATTCGGAACGAGAAGATCGGATTCATTTTCCAGGGTTTCAATTTGATTCCAGACCTGGACATCGCAGACAACGTCGATGTGCCGCTGAGGTATCGGCGTATGAAGGCCGCAGAGCGAAAGCGCCGCATCGATCATGCATTGGAACTCGTCGGACTTAGCTCACGCAAGCGACACCTACCATCGCAACTCTCCGGCGGACAACAACAGCGCGTCGCAATTGCACGTGCGCTCGCAGGGGATCCGAAGTTGCTGCTGGCCGACGAGCCTACCGGCAATCTCGATTCGCTCATGGCGCGCCAAGTGATGGAGATGCTGGAGGAGATCAATGCGCAAGGCACAACCATCATTATGGTGACGCACGATCCAGAGCTTGCGCGTCGCGCAGGGCGAAATATTCATTTGCTCGATGGGCAGGTGTCCGATTTCCAACCCCTGGACCCACAGCCGGAATCCGCGGACAGCACCGTTGCTGATGTTGCTTAGGGAGCCAATGATGTTTACCTACTATTCACGACTCGCAATCAAGAGCATGCGGCGAAATCCGTTTCTGACGAGCCTGATGATCGGAGCGATTGCGCTTGGCATAGGGGTGTCGATGACGACGTTAACCCTGTACTACGTCATGTCATCAAACCCGCTGCCATTCAAAAGCGATCAGGTGTATGCCTTGCAGCTCGACTCCTGGGGTCCAGATGATCCGTATTACGATGATGGATCACCACCCCCTCAGATGACCTACCGAGATTCGCAAGCCATGATGCAATCGGATATTCCGAAGTATCAAGCGACGATGATGCATCGCGGGTTTGTCATGAAGAAAGACCTTGAGTCACGCACGAAGCATGCGTCCGCGCGTGCGACTTACGGTGACTTTTTCCCGATGTTCGACGTGCCATTTCAATACGGTTCAGGGTGGGATCGAGCCGCTGATGACGCCGCGGAGCGCGTGGTCGTATTGTCATCGGGGATCAACAATGAATACTTCGGGGGCGAAGACTCGGTCGGCGAGACCATCATTCTCGACGGCGAAACCTATCGCATCGTGGGCGTCCTCGACGACTGGCGGCCATCCCCGAAATTCTATGATCTCAATAATGGTTCATTCTCAGATTTGGAGGATGTGTTTATACCTTTCCAAGTACCGATCTCGCTGGAGTATGGCGCGCACGGCAATACCAACTGCTGGAAGCCAGAGGAAATTCTGACCTACAACGATTTTCTGCAAAGCGAGTGTGTTTGGCTGCAACACTGGGTGCAACTGGATACTGAAGATCAAGCGGCTGAGTTTCTTTCGTTCATGAATGGCTACACAGCGGAGCAACAGGCGCTGGGTCGATTTGCTCGGGCGGATAACAATCGATTGCAGGACGTCATGTCTTGGCTCGAGTTTCGGGAAGTCGTCAGCGACGACAACAAACTCCTTCTGATGCTGAGCTTTATGTTCTTGCTGATTTGTTTGCTGAACACCGTAGGTTTGATGTTGGCCAAATTCATCAATCGTGCGCCATTGGTCGGTGTTCGTCGCGCGCTCGGCGCGAGCCGTCTCGATGTCATTCGACAACACAGCATCGAAGTGTTGGTGATCGGTGTGTTGGGCGGCGTTGCAGGGCTTGGGCTCGCGTTCCTTGGATTGAAGGCAGTCAAGAGCTGGTACCGGGAGTATGAGTATCTGGCTCAGCTTGATCCTACGATGGTTGCAACAGCGATCGTCTTGGCTATCGTCGCGGCGTTGATTGCAGGTCTTTATCCGACCTGGCGCATCAGCCGGACACAGCCCGCCGTCCACCTCAAAGCGCAATAGCGACAAGGAGCTCGTCAAATGGAAATCAGACCAATTTTAAGTACGTTGCTGCGCAATCGTGTTGGCGCAACGCTCATCGCACTCCAGATCGCCTTGACAATGGCGGTGGTGATTAACTCTGTATTTATCATCCTTGAACACCGCGAGACGATGAAACAGCCGACTGGCGTCGATGCGGAGCATTTGATTGTTGTCAGTGTCGCCGATGTTGGAACCGATCTCGATGTCGAGTCCATCGCTCGCGACGACCTAGACCGATTGCTCGCGATCGACGGTGTCGACAGTGCGACGAAGATCAGTACGATGCCGCTCAGTAACAGCGGTAGTAATTCAAGTTACCGCGCCTCCGATGACGACGATGCGCCGTCGACAGCCATTGCTTACTATGAGACGGGCTATCTTGGACTCAAGACGCTTGGTATTGAATTGACCGCAGGCCGCTGGTTCGAGGAGAGCGAAATCGTCTACGATCCTGACGATGGTGTACCGCCAAAGCATGCGGTTGTGACAGAAAAGACTGCAGAGAATCTGTTTGGTGATGAAAACCCGGTAGGTAAGGTGTTCTACGATGCCACAGGCAACGGGACGGAAATCATTGGTGTCGTCAAAACCTTATCTCGGCCGTGGTACAACTGGGGCGATTTCTACGCCACCATGCTACTACCTCACGTCCATTTGAATCACCAATGGGTTGTCCGTGTTGACCCAGCGCGTCGTGACGCGCTGCTTGAACCGGTCGCAGACGCGCTGCGAGAGGCCTCACTCGATCGGCTGGTTGGCACACCGCGGACGCACTCCGAGATTATCGGAAGAACCTATCAACGGGACGTTGCGATGAACCGCATGCTGACCGTGGTTATGACGCTCGTGGTCATTATCACAGGCTTAGGTGTGGTTGGTCTTGCGAGCTTCAGTGTTGCACAGCGACGTAAGCAGGTCGGTACACGACGGGCGATCGGGGCGACGCGCTTTCACATTCTCCGTTACTTTCTCGTTGAGAACTGGCTTGTCACTACGGGTGGCATTATCCTCGGCCTGGTGCTGTCGTTTTCCATTAACCACTTTCTCGTGACGCGATATGAAATGCCGAAATTGGATCCGGTATTCCTCCCAGCGGTCATCCTAGGATTGTGGGGTATTGGTCTACTGGCGACATTTGGCCCAGCCCGTAACGCGATGGCCGTTGATCCTGCGATTGCAACGAGAAATATCTGACGTGAAAAAATCGGTTGCTTTGGTCATCGATGACAACGACGGCGTGCGAGAAGCATTAGAGGTGTTGTTGTCACTCCACGACATCGAAGCGCTTGGTGCTGCCACACCAGACGCGGGCCTGGACGTGTTACACAATACTGATGTGGACATCGTCATTCAGGATATGAACTTCGCGGAAGAGAAGACGTCGGGCGCGGAAGGTATCCAGTTGTTTCGAGAGATTCGTCGCGACTGGCCTGATGTGCCGATCATTCTTCTTACGGCGTGGACAAGCCTCGAGACCGCTGTTGAATTGGTGAAGGAGGGCGCTGCCGATTACCTTGGCAAACCGTGGGATGATAATCGTCTGATCACGACGGCGAGCAACTTGTTGGCACTGCAGTCAGAACGACGCGCGCGTTTGCAGTTGCAGGAGGAGCGTGCGGCGCAACGCGCTGATCTGGCGGCACAGTATGATCTGTGCGGCACGATCTACCAAAGCGACAACATGCATGATGTTGTGAGCTTGGCGTGCCGCGTCGCACGGTCTGATGTCCCGGTATTGATCACCGGTCCCAATGGCGCTGGCAAAGAGAAGCTTGCTGAAATTGTTCAGGCCAATTCACGGGTGAAAGACGGGCCGTTTGTTCGGGTTAACGTCGGCGGTCTGCCATCGGAACTGTTGGAGGCAGAATTGTTCGGTGCCGAAGCGGGCGCGTACACGGGCATCAGCAAACGACGTATCGGTCGATTCGAAATGGCGGATGGCGGCACATTGTTTCTCGACGAAATCGGCAATCTCTCGGCTGAAGGTCAGAGCAGGCTTTTGCGTGTTCTACAAAGCGGAGAATTCGAACGCCTCGGCAGCTCCGTCACCCGCCGAACGACTGTTCGGGTGATTAGTGCAACGAATGCGGATCTTCCTGCGATGATCGCCGATGGTCGTTTTCGCGAAGATCTGTTCTACCGGCTCAATGTCATCGAGTTGCAGTTGCCGCCGTTGCGCGATCGAGTAAGTGATATCGCGCCGCTTGCCGAAAGCTGGCTTGATGACGGACAGCAGTTCAGTGCAAGCGCACTCCAGCTGCTTGAACAGCAAACGTGGCCCGGTAATGTTCGTGAGCTTCAAAATCTTGTCACCCGCGCCAAGGTGTTGACGGAGGGTGACACGATAGAGGCCAGTGCCCTCGGGCTCAATAAAACCGGTAACCCTGTCGCAAAAGAGCCCAGCGAGCGCGACATCCGGCGTGCTTTGGCGCAACATCACAACATCGTTGCCCGTGCAGCACGAGAGCTTGGGATTAGCCGCCAGGCATTTTACCGAAGGATGGTAAAGTACGGCCTGCATGTCTCAGTCAACGACTAAACGCAAGCAGCCGCGGTTCTCATTACAGGGGAAGATCCTCGCCGCCAGCGGCCTCGCGATGGCGCTCGCGATTTGTATGGCGCTGCTGCTAGAACAGCTTGGCCTACCTTTTGTTCCGTCTGCAGCCGCTGCATTGATCGCCGGGATCGCGCTACTGTCGATTGTTGTCAGACAGCTGGTTAATCCGTTGAATGCACGGATCGGCGCGCTGATTGACAGCGCAGATAGTCTGCGGGATGCGGATTTCAGTTTCACAATCGCAGATGACAGCAACGACGAGGTCGGTGAGTTGGTCCGGGCTTACAACCTGACGGTCGGCACATTACGCGAGGAGCGACAGAATCTTCACCAAAGAGAATTGATGCTTGATACTGTGATTCAAGCATCGCCGCTGGCTTTGGTCTTGTGCAGTGATGATGACCGGGTGATTTACGCGAACGCGAGTGCACGCGGGTTGTTTAGTGATGGACGACCTTTCGCGGGCCAACAGTTTCTCGTCGATATCGCGACGCAACAACCTGCCGCATTGCAGGAGGCATTAGTCGCGGGACAAGACGCGCTGGTCAGTTTTGAAGAGGGGCAGGGCGCTGAGCGTTATCATTTATCATGCAACGACTTCACGCTTAATGCGCGACAACATCGGCTGTATTTGCTGAAGCGGTTAACCAACGAACTCAATCGTCAAGAAGTGGCCACCTGGAAGAAGGTGATCCGGTTAATCGGTCATGAGCTCAACAATTCATTGGCACCGATTTCATCGCTCGCACATTCAGGTCAACTACTCGCTGAAAGGAATGATACCGAGGCAGTGAGCAAGCTCCTAAAGACCATCGAGGTCCGAAGCGGTCATCTCAAGCATTTTATTGAAGGCTACTCTCGGTTTGCCAAACTCCCGACTCCTGCGCCACAGCAGGTCTCGTGGGAAGGCTTCTTGTCTCGTGTGCGCGCCTTGCAACCGTTTGCGTTGCATCTCAGTGATTCAGCGGCAAAGGCCTGGTTTGACCCGGAGCAGATGGAGCAGGTGCTGATCAACCTCGTTAAAAACGCGCATGAATCCGGAAGCGATCCGGAGGACGTCCAGGTCTCGGTCTCGCGACAGCGCGATGGCTGGCATCTCACGGTCCAGGATCGCGGGAAAGGCATGAGCGAAGAAGCGTTAGTTAATGCGCTGATCCCGTTTTATAGCACCAAAAAGTCTGGATCCGGGTTGGGCTTGTCGCTGTGTCGGGAGATTGTAGATGCTCATGGCGGGCGAATCAGCCTTCAGAATCGACCAAAAGGCGGCCTAACGGTAGGCCTCTTCTTGCCAGACCCGGGTCAATAGCCGGGTCGACATGCGATTTAATATGCACGCTGGGCTTACTGGCGTGAATCGACCATAAAGCGCTGTTAGCCGTCGTCTCGAAAGCGTCAAAGAAATATTAACCGATAATTCACTGAATTCTCCGCTTGTCTAGGTATTGATCAGTTGATAACCTTGGCAGCGGTCGATCGCTCTTGGACAAAACTACAACTGTCGGGCTGATGTCTAGATTGTTGTCGTTCCTGGTCCATTTGGGCATCCAACGACCGCGTGTGCTGCCGATTCAAGGAATCCTGATATGACGCCAAAAACGCTTTCTCTCGCTATTCGAAAAACACTCACTCGTGCCGGTGGTGCGATGTTGGTCTCGCTCGCCGTGCCTGGTGCCGCGCTAGCACAACAAGCATTGGAGGAAATCGTTGTGACTGCGCGTAAACGCTCCGAGTCACTGCAAGATGTCCCAATCTCGGTGACGGCGATAACGAATGAGCAAATCGAGAATGCGGGCATTGAGCGACCTGCAGATTTTATTGGGTTGATTCCGAACGTGACGATTGTTGATACGGCCAATGTCGGCGATACGCAGGTCAGTATTCGCGGTATCGTTTCAACGAGGGATGCCGAATCAACATTCGCGTATGTCGTTGACGGTGTCTTGATCACAAATCCAAATGCTTTTAATGAAGAGCTCGTGGATATCCAGCAGATCGAAGTCCTCAAGGGGCCTCAAGGCGCATTGTATGGTCGCAATGCGGTGTCGGGCGCGATACTGGTAACGACCAAGCCGACGAGCGAGGAGTTTGAAGGGCAGGTAACGGCCGGTGTTGGCAACAACAATAGCCAACGGCTGAACGCAGTCTTCGGCGGCGCGCTGAGTGACAATGTACGTGCACGCGTCGCTGGCAGTTACAAGACCACCGATGGATTCTATGAGAACGTCTTTTTAGGCACCGACGACTCGGTCGATTACCTTGAGGATCGGACACTGAAGGCGCGCCTGGATTGGGACGTTACTGAGGATCTAACGCTCGATTTTCGAGTTGGTAGTAGCCAAGTAGATGGCGGCGCGATCAACTTCAATGCTGTGTTCGCAATTCCAGGCTTCGAGGCAGCGTTCAACCAACCAGCGTATTTCGCTGACGTCAACGACCAAGAATTCATCTTTGCGTTCAATACACCTGGTGAGAACGAACAAGAGACCTTTGAGTTGTCCGTGAAAGCGGATTGGGAATTGCCGAGACAAACGCTGACAGCCGTGTTTGCCTACAACGATCTTGAAGAGTATCTGCTGTCGGACGGTACCAGCGCATCTTTCTATGGCTATGAGTTGACGCCTGCTTGTCAAAACGGTCG
Source organism: Pseudomonadota bacterium (assembly GCA_039700805.1). Taxonomy (GTDB): domain Bacteria; phylum Pseudomonadota; class Gammaproteobacteria; order Steroidobacterales; family Woeseiaceae; genus CALBPI01. The sequence continues at coordinate 13,773 of JBCAZE010000028.1, forward strand.
CGCCACTTTGAACAACCTGCCAACGGGTCTGGGTGGCGCCGGCCGAGAAGACTTGTTCGGACCATTCTTCGCGCCATTCGGCGTTTTGCCTTCAAGTCCGGACACGGACTTCACGGGCGTTTATGGACCGTATACACCAACAACCTGTGATGGTTATCAATACCAAGAACGTAACCAGCGCGACTACAGTTTTGAGGCGCGGTTGACCTCAGATGAGAGTTACGCCGCACGTTGGATCGCGGGTCTGTACTTCGCGGAAATCGAACGTGAGGTTGTTGTTGCCTATGGCGCCGACCAAGGCCAGGGCTTTTTGCGTCAACCTTACGTCGGTCCAACAGGGCCGAACCCGACGGATCTCTTGTTCGATGATATCTTCGACACCAAAGTGTTGGCCGGTTTTGGACAAGTCGAGTTTGACTTGAGCGATACCGTTGAACTTGCTTTTGCGGGCCGGTATGACATTGAAGAGCGCACGGTCAACAATCGTGTACCGAATGTGACGGCGTCCGGTCTGAATATCAATACGCTTGTAAATGGCGTGCGCGGACCGATTAATCCAGCCTTTGCTGGGAACCCAGGTGGGATACCGGAACGCGACGAAACGTTCAGACAATTCCAGCCGAAAGTGAGCCTGAACTGGGACGTTTCGGATGACATTAATCTGTTTGCGACCTATGGCATTGGTTTCCGCAGCGGTGGATTTAACTCTATTGGTAGCCAGGCCACCATCGACTTCTGGCTCAACAACAACGCCGATGGGTCAAACCCAGGTGCGGCGGTCGACGCGCAGCTGCTGATACGCGATGAGTACGAAAAAGAAGTGACGCAGAGCTTCGAGCTTGGCGCTAAAGCTTACTTTTTGGATCGCAGGCTTCGCGTCAATGCAGCCTTGTTTAGCAATAATGTCGAAGACAACCAGTTCTTCGAGTTCTTTGCAGGGCCCTGGGGTCTGTTGCGCGTTGTCACGACGATCGACGAGCTGCAGATCAACGGTTTTGAAATGGACTTCGATGCAGCACTGACGGATCAATGGACCGTCTTCGGCGGGTTTGGTCTTCTCGATAGTGAGATCAAAGAGAATGCTAACCGCCCGTTGTCGGTGGGCAACGACGCACCGCAAGCGCCTGACCTGACGGCCAACCTCGGCGCCAACTTCAACCATACGTTCTCCAACAACCTCACACTGAACGCGCGGTTGGACTATCAATATGTCGGCGATATGTGGTTCCACACGTTGCAAGGTGAGGCGACGCCAACCGTTTGGCAGATCTTCTTTGGCCCAGGGTTCACACAAGACTTCTCACAAACCAAACGCGACGCTTACAGTCTTGTGAATCTTCGCGTTGGTTTGTCTGGCGATCGTTGGACTGCAGCCGTTTGGGGTCGGAACATTACCGATGAGCAGTACTTGCAAGAGGTGATCCCAGCGCCAGAGTTTGGAGGCTCGTTTGTGCATCCAAGCGCACTCGACGCTTACGGTTTGGATTTTACTTACCGTTTCTAATCGCAACACAAGGGCCGGTCGTTGACCGGCCCTTGTGGTTTAATGGCGAGCCAAACGTTACAGGCGGAGAATACTGATGGCACCTGATGGTTCGAACCAACCTAAAGGCCCGCTCAAGGGTTTGCGGCTCATCGAGCTTGGGCAGCTGATTGCCGGTCCTTTTTGTGGGCAGTTGATGGCCGATATGGGTGCCGACGTCATTAAGGTGGAGCCGCCGGGTAAGGGTGATCCGATGCGCGAGTGGGGCCGTGGCGATTACCCGCTATGGTGGACGGTATGTGCACGCAATAAACGCTGTGTCACCGCTAACTTGCGCGTTGAGAAAGGCCAAGCGCTCGTGAAAGAGTTGGTCAAGGATGCTGACTTCCTGCTCGAGAACTTTAGGCCCGGCACTATGGAACGTTGGGGTCTCGATTACGAGACGTTGAAGGCGATCAACCCAGGATTGATCATGATTCGGGTCTCTGGCTACGGCCAGACAGGTCCGTATGCGGAGCGTGCAGGTTACGCGGCTGTTGGAGAAGCGATGGGGGGTATGCGCTACCTCGCAGGTTGGCCGGATCGCCCACCAACACGTGCCGGGATCTCCATCGGCGATAGTCTTGCGGCAACCTATGCGTGCCTCGGCGCACTTGCAGCTCTGCATCACCGCGAACGGACGGGTGAGGGGCAGGTCATCGATGCCTCCATCTACGAGTCGGTGCTCACCGTCATGGAGTCGACCATTCCGGAATTTTCTGTCAGCGACTACATTCGCGAACGGACAGGCTCCGCATTACCGAATATTGCACCGTCTAACCTATATGACTGTAAAGATGGCGCATTTTTGATCGCAGCCAATCAAGACACCGTTTTTGGCCGGCTTTGCGAAGCTATGGGAACGCCGGAACTTGCGACAGACGATCGCTACGCGACGCACACAGCACGGGGGGCGCACCAAGTTGAACTCGACGAGATCATTGAAGCGTGGACGCGGACACTGACGATGGATGAGGTCGACGGGTTGATGCAGCAACATGGCGTGCCCGCCGGACGAATCTATCGCGCCCCAGAAATGCTTGAGGATCCGCATTTCGAAGCGCGCGACGCCATTATCAATGTGGATAGCGAGCGGTTCGATAACCTGAAGATGCAAAACGTCTTTCCGAAAATGTCCAAGACCCAAGGTGAGGTGCGTTGGCCAGGCCCACTGACCCTCGGAGAACACAACGAAGCTGTGTATGGCGAAATGTTGGGCATTTCGGAAGAAAAGCTCGCGGAACTTCGTGATGAAGGGGTCATCTAGCCGCTCGATCCATGTGCGCCTGATCGCAAGGCCGCCAGCATAATCTGGCTTCCTTTGTCGTTTTTTCGCAACGTATAGGCCTGATTTCCGAATTTAGTGCTGTCAAACCCAGAATTTACCTTGTCGCTGTTAGTTATTTGGTGTATCAATAACGCGACACTGCGCGCCGGTTCGTGCCGGTAAGTTGTGCCATGAGTGTTCATTCATCCGTTTCAAACGTGATGGATGGTGTATGCATACAAAGGAAGATCTGACCGCTTCGGCGGAGGGGAATTATTTATGTCAAAGAGAGTAATCGGGCGCTCCATGCTGTCTATTGCTGTCGCAAGTGCTCTGGGAAGTGCTGTGACAACAATGCCGGCGCTTGCGCAAGATAACGAGGCGATTGAAGAAGTCGTCGTAGTGGGTAGCCGTTCACGGCCCCGCTCGGTGACCGAGTCTGCAGTACCTGTAGACGTCATTTCAGTCGACGAGTTTGTGAATCAGGGCGATACTGACCTCAGTAACCTGATCCGCAACGTTGTGCCGTCGTATAACGTGAATACACAGCCGATCAGTGACGCTGCAACGATCGTTCGTCCAGCCAACCTGCGCGGACTTGCACCTGACCACACATTGGTTTTGGTCAACGGCAAACGCCGCCATCGTGCCGCTGTGATTTACTGGCTGGGCAACGGTGTATCGGATGGTGCGCAGGGCCCGGATCTATCAGTTATCCCAGCGATCGCTCTGAAGCAGGTCGAAGTCCTTCGTGACGGTGCATCAGCGCAGTATGGTTCTGACGCGATTGCCGGTGTAATGAACTTCATCCTGAAAGATGCCGATAGTGGTGGTTCAGCGGAAGTACGTTACGGTTCTTATTATGAAGGTGACGGCGATCAGCTGACCATCTCTGGTAACGTTGGCTTGCCGCTGGGTTCAAGTGGTTTCGCTAACCTGTCACTCGAGTACGGCAGCACGGATGACACGGACCGTAGTGTCCAACGTGATGACGCTGCAGGCTTGATTGCCGCAGGCAACACCGCAGTTGCTAACCCAGCACAAATCTGGGGCTCACCGGAAGTTGAGGATGACCTCAAGCTATTCGGTAACTTTGGACTTGAGCTTGCCAACGGCTCCACGGTCTACTCGCATGCGAACTTCGCATCTAAAACGGTCGACGGTGGTTTCTACTTCCGGAACCCGAACACTCGCGGCTCGGTTTACTCAGCTGACGGTGGTGCGACCCTATTGATCGGTGACGTACTACAAGCTCAGGGTGGTGCCGAAGGGGCTGCAGGCTGCCCAGTTGTCACCATTACCGACAACGTGCCGGATCCAACGGCGTTGAACCAAGTTCTGGCTGATCCGAACTGCTTCACCTTCCAGGAAATCTTCCCGGGTGGTTTCACACCGCGCTTCGGCGGCGACGTGACCGACTTCTCTGTCGTCGGTGGCATCAAGGGTGAAACAGACGGTGGTTTGTCTTGGGACGCGAGTGCAAGCTTCGGTTCCAACGAAGTGGACTTCTTTATCCGTAACACGGTTAACGCGTCTCTTGGTCCGAACTCACCAACCGAATTCGATCCAGGTTCTTACACCCAGGAAGAATTCAACCTGAACTTCGATGTTAGCTACGCGGTTAACGATCAAGTGAACGTTGCTGGTGGTGTTGAATACCGCGACGAGACGTTTGAGATCGGTATCGGTCAAGTCGAGTCATTCCAAATCGGTCCGTTCGCTGCGCAGGGCTTCTCTGCTGCGTCTAACGGTTTCCCTGGCTTCGGTGACATCGCTGCCGGATCTTGGTCACGTACCAACTACGCGGTCTACGGTGATGTGGAATTCTATCCGGCGGATGAGTTCCTCGTGCAATTCGCTGCTCGCTTCGAAGATTTCGATGATTTCGGTTCGACGTTCAACTACAAGTTAGCGTCTAACTATCGTGTGAATGATGCGTTCGCGGTGCGTGGTAGCGTGAGCACGGGCTTCCGTGCGCCGACACCAGGTCAGTCGAATGCGTTTAACGTATCGACCGAATTCGATATCGCACTTGGCGATCTCGTCAACAACGGCACAATCCCGGCGACCAACCCGGTTGCGGTATTGTTCGGTGGCGAGGCCCTCGATCCGGAAGAGTCTTTGAACTTCACGGCAGGCGCCATTCTCGATACAGGTCCGATCACCTTGACGGTCGACTTCTTCGACATTCGTCTTGAAGATCGCATTTCGGTCTCACAGCTGTTCTCTATCAATGATCTGTCTGCACAGCAATTGCAGGACCTCATTGCTGCTGGTGTAACCAGTGCCGAGAACCTGCAGAACTTCCGTTTCTTCACGAACGACTTCGACACCAAAACAACCGGTGTGGATATCGTCGCGACGACTAGCCTCGATTTTGATGCTGGTACAACGGACGTGAGCTTCAGCTACAACAGAACCAAGACCACGGTCGATGAGTTCAATCCGGATACGCTTGATGCAACCCGTATTGCCGAACTCGAAGATGGCCTGCCTGGCAGTCGCTGGACACTGACGACCAACACGAGCGTCGGTGACTGGAGATTCCTGGTTCGTGCCAACTACTATGATGAGTGGTTTGATTCTGAAGATGGTCAGGAATATGGCAACGCGATTCTGTTTGATGCAGAAGCTGCGTGGCAATTTACCGACAACTCCTCAATTGTCATTGGTGCGCAAAACATCTTTGATACCTATCCGGAAACCAATCCGGGTGCGGCAGCAGGTGTTGGTAACTTGTACAGCCAGTTCTCGCCGTTCGGCTTTAACGGTGGGTTCTACTACGCCCGTTACCGCTTCTCGTTCGATTGATCATCAATCAATGTTAAGCAGGAAAAGGGGCGCTTCGGCGCCCCTTTTTCGTTGTGAGGGTGATTCGACAAGTCGGACTTTTATCGTCGTCCGCGAGGCTGGCTTGCCACACACAGGACACGTAGTATTCGCAGCCTTGAAGTGGAGTAACTGTGATGACGGATGAGCTTTCATTTGATGCTTTCGCGCCCGTATTGAACGAGGCGTTGGAGATGTTGGGTACCGAGATCGGTAACCAGCAGAAGGCGCTTACCGCGGCGACAGGATATGCGCCGCTGCCTGACATCCTTTCCGCGCTTAATGCCGAGCATTGGATCGATAACGGCGGAATGCGGGCCGAGGACTTTCGAGGCTTTTTCGAGGTGTACCTTAAACACTCGGTCAAGCTTCATCATCCGCTGCATGCGGCACACCAAGTTTCTGTGCCGGATTATCCAGCTGCTTTGGCGGCAATGGCGAATGGGCTGTTGAACAACCCAATGGCCATATACGAAATGGGACCTTCCGCGGCAGCGTTAGAATTCGCCGTCGTTAACTGGATGCTTCGAAAAGTCGGCTGGCGGCCACAACCTGTTCGAGCAAGCGAGGATGACGTGGGCAATCATGCGGCAGGGGTTCTCACGCATGGTGGCTCACTGGCCAACCTAACATCATTCCTGGCGGCGCGAGCCCGAGTAGCCCCCGAGGCGTGGGAGCAAGGGACGCCTGATGACTTGGTCGTTTTGGTACCGCCTTCTTCTCATTACTCTGTGGCAAGAGCCATTGCCATCTTGGGGCTCGGCGCCAATGCCATCGTTGACTTACCAGCAGACCATTTCGGTGTCGTTCAACCGGAACGCGTCCCTGAGCGTATTGCGGAGGTCGAGGCGGGCGGTAAGCGTTGCATGGCGTTGATGGCGAACGCTTGTGCTACCGCCACCGGGCTGCATGATCCGCTTCGGCCGCTTGGCGAGATTTGCGCGGCGCATAACATCTGGTATCACGTTGACGGCTGTCATGGCGCCAGTGCGCTGCTGTCACCAGAAAAGCGACACTATCTCGATGGTATTGAACTCGCTGATTCGATCGTTTGGGATGCTCACAAAATGTTGCAAGTGCCTGCCTTGTGCGCCGCCGTGCTATTTAGAAACGCGGCGAGCTTTGAAATGGCATTTGATCAAGACGCTAGTTATTTAGCTTATGGCCGCGACGTTGATAGCTACGATTCGTTGCCGCGCGCGATTGAATGCACTAAGAGCTCAATGAGCTTTAAGTTGTTTATGAATCTTGCGTGGCGGGGTGAAACCGGGCTTGGGGAGTTCGTCTCGGCGCGTTACGACGCTGCGAGTCGTTTTTACGCGATGATCAATGAGACGTCGGACTTTTACTGTCCTTACGAGCCAGAGACAAACATATTGTGCTTCGGCTTCAAAGGACACGAAGCGCAGCATGAACTGATTCGGGATCAGCTTGTTTATGACGGTAAGGCGCATCTAACATCGGCAAAAGTGGATGGCCGCGTGTGGTTGCGAGTGACCATCATGAATCCGGCAACCGATGATGACGCGCTTATCCAGGTTTTGGACGCTATTCGACACGCCGTATAGCGGTTTTGTTGCGTTGCAACACTAGTCGCCAACCACACAAAAGGGTATCCTTAAGGTACTGAAAACAAGCGCTTTTACAAAATGCGCCAGAAGCCTAGGGGTGACGGGGGTCTCGCGATGGCTTTACAGGTAAACAGCCAATGGGCGCTGCTAGGGCGACGCGTTGGCAGATACCTTGTGCATTAAGCGGGCGAGGCCATATTGATCATCAATTTCCCCACATCTGAAGAACTTCAGATGCGAAACGCAGACACCTATGCGCAGTGGAAGCGTGCTGCAGTTCGTTACGATAAAAAGTTTCGACTAGACCGTTGGAAGAAGCGCGATCGAACGTCGCGTTATGATTTTGTTTCCATCCGAGAACGGTTGGAAACACTTCGAGACTTACGAGAAAGTGGTGACAACCACGGTCTTTTGTACACGCTTAACGAGGGCATACACGGCAACCTCGGAGGCATGGGACGTCCGGATCTCTATCGCAAAGCGAAATTCGGCACGAAGAAGTTGATCATCGACTACACCGACGCCGTTTGCGACTCACTGCATCACCTCGCGAGCAAACGTGTTCGCGACATCAGCTTCGATGAGAAGCGCGATTTCTTCGATCGTGCAAGCCATTGCTACGGTCGTAGCGCGCTGCTCTTGAGTGGTGCGGGTAGCTTGCTTTACTACCATGTTGGCGTGGTCAAAGCGCTATGGGAGCAAAGCGTATTGCCTTCCATTATTTCTGGTTCCAGCGGTGGTGCACTGATCGCGGCACTCGTCGGCACCCGAAACGCGAAAGAGATTGCCGAACTTTTTGATCATGATTTTCTTGCCCAAGAAGCCGTAGAAGAGCCCGGGTTTATCGGCCGTATAGCGGGTCTTGCTGGATCACGAATGCCCGCGGAGAACGTTTGGGAGGTCGTTGAACGTCTGATACCGGATCTGACGTTCCAAGAGGCCTATGAGAAGAGTCGTATTCACATCAATATCTCCGTTGCGCCGTCGCAGCAACATCAAGCGTCGCGTTTGCTCAATGCGATCACGAGCCCCAATGTTATGGTGCGTGAGGCTGTCATGGCTTCGTGCGCGGTGCCTGGCGTATACCCGCCGGTCACGTTGGCGGCGCGCAATGCGGATGGCAAGCGCCAGCCCTATCTCGCTTCTCGCCGATGGGTTGATGGTTCGGTGGCGCAAGATCTTCCTACCAAGAGACTGGCTAGACTCTATGGCGTGAACCATACCATCGTCAGCCAAACGAACCCGATTGCGCTGCCGTTCGTCAACGAGTTTAAGGGCCGCAAAACCACTTGGGATATTATTCGCTCAGCGAGCTTAACGACGGCAAAGAACTGGTCGATCGCTACAGCGGAATTGATAGGAAAGCCGCTTAGGGGCAATCGCGCCATCAGTCGCCTTTTGAGCACCTATGGTTCAGTTCTGTCTCAGTCATACACGGGCGACATCAATATCTTGCCGTCCACGCGGAGCTTTAATCCGTTTCGCTTGTTGGCCGCACGTACGCAACAGGAGATTTTCGAGTTGGTTCGTATGGGTGAGCGCGCCACATGGCCTGCGATTGAGAAAATCCGTACACAGACGAAGATCAGCCGGGCATTGGATTCTATTCTCGACAACTACGAGGACAGAATGGTTAGTATTGCTCGCAAACAGCAAATCATCCTCGATCGCTCGGCCTGAGCATGACGAAAGACTGTTGAGACGAAGCTTTTGATCGAAGTGTTTTTCCTGATCCTAATTGGGTGTTTTGTTTTTTCGTGGGTGTATCCCTCAAGAACAACGCGATTTCTGATTCGGTGTTTGGTCAAGATCTTGGGTTTTGAGAAGCAGATCGTCGAGATCGACGGTATCAGCTATCCCTATCTCAACAAGGGTCATCAGAACGAAACGATTGTTTTGGTGCATGGCTATGCTGCCGACAAAGAAAGCTGGCTCGGTTACGCAAGATTGTTGGCAAGCAAACGCCGCGTTGTCATGCTGGATCTACCGGGATTCGGCGACGCGGCGCGCTCGATGGATTTGGATTATTCGCCACGTGTTCAGGCGGATCGCCTCGCAGCATTTATCCGGCAGGTGTCTGACGAGCCAGTCCATGTGATCGGAAGCTCCATGGGAGGTTATATCAGCGCGTGGCTTGCGATTCTCCATCCCCAGCGAGTAGCGACACTGACGTTGATGAATGCGGCGGGTGTATTCGGTGCTAATGCATCGAAAGTACAGGACGCTGCCGAGTCAGGTGAAAATGCGCTGATGGTCCGGAACACCGCCGATCTCAATCGACTCTTCGCATTATTGGCGTACCGAAAAATGCGGCTCCCGTGGTTCGTCAAGCGTCATCTACTCAGGCAATACGAACACCGCGCTGAACATCTTGAGCGCGTCTTTTGGCAATTGGTAGACGCCCAGGAATCCGATGCGATGCAATCCCGGTTGCCCGAAATTTCCGCGCCAACTCTGGTGCTCTGGGGCGATAGTGACGACATTATCGATGTGTCATGCGCGGATGTTTATGCGGCGGAGATTCCGAACGCAACGCGCTTGGTGCTACCCAACGTAGGTCACATACCGATGTTTGAGGCTCCACGGAAATCTGCGGCCGCACATGAAACGATGATGCAAAAACATGCAGGGCGTTAGGCGTCCCACTTACCACTATTGATGATCTCGACACCTACCAGTTTCTCAAGAAGCGCTTCCGGAGATTGCGCATCGACCATTAATTCTCGATGGATCGGTTTGACGAAACCT
>JBCAZE010000029.1:0-23504 GCA_039700805.1 Pseudomonadota bacterium
GTTGGCGCTCTTGTATGTCCTAGGGATGGCACTGACTTACACCATTGCAGGCGCCGCATTTGCCGCCGCAGGCCAACAAGCACAGGCGGTGTTCCAACAACCGTGGATCCTCGCGACCTTCGCTGGACTGTTTGTGCTGTTAGCACTGAGCATGTTCGGCTTGTTCGAACTGCAAATGCCGGCATCAGTGCAAACCAAACTGGCGACAATCTCTGGCAATCAGAAAAGCGGCACTGCCGTCGGCGCGTTCGTGATGGGCGCACTGTCGTCGCTGGTGGTGACTGCCTGCGTCGCACCACCGCTCGTGGCCGCGCTGGCCGTGATCGGTCAATCCGGCGATGTGGTCCGCGGCGGCGCGGCATTGTTTGCATTGTCGATGGGCATGGGCACGCCACTACTGGTGGTCGGCGCATCCGCCGGACGGTTGATGCCCAAAGTCGGCCCCTGGATGGAGACCGTCAAGCAAGGCTTCGGCTTCGTCATGCTCGGTCTCGCGATTTGGATGCTCGCGCGTTTGCTGCCGGAAGGCGTGATTCTTTTCTTGTGGGCGGTGCTGATTTTTGTTGCTGGCGTCTATCTTGGTGCGCTGACACCGCTCGGCGAGGATGCCAGTGGCGCCCGCAAACTCGGCAAAAGCTTCGGCATGCTCGCGACGCTCTACGGCGCCGTCTTGTTTATCGGCGCACTCGCCGGTGGCCATGACCCATTGCAGCCGTTGAAAGGCTCAGTACTCGCATCACGCGGCGGCGTCGCTGCTGAGGCTCATGAGGAGCTGCAGTTCGCACGCATCAAGACAGTCGCAGACCTCGAGCAAGCAGTTGCTGATGCCAACCGGAATGGACAATCCGTGATGCTCGACTTCTACGCTGACTGGTGCGTTTCGTGTAAAGAAATGGAAAAGTACACGTTTACCGATGGCGACGTGATGGCGGCGCTGAGTAATACTGTTTTGTTGCAAGCCGATGTCACGGCTAATGATGCGGCGGACAAGGCGCTAATGCTGCGTTTCGGCGTCAAAGGGCCGCCGTCTATTGTGTTTTTCGGACCCGACGGCATTGAGCGACCTGCCTATGAAGTGGTCGGTTACATGAAGGCCGACAAGTTTGCACCGCATGTTCGTCGCGCCACTGCTTCAACAACGACCAGCGCTCAGCGCTAATAGAACGACACGAGTTTCGCATGACCCGTAAAATGATCAGCTACATCATTGTGCTCAGCGTCGCCGCTGCTGCAGGCTTCTTTGTGAGCAAGCAAATGGCGCAAGCACCCACACCAGAGGTGGCCAAACCGATTGATCGGCAGGCGGTGTTGCAGGCAGAGGCAACCTCAGACGCTGAAACAACGGCAACGCGTCGTGTCATGTTGCCAAACCTTGAAGGCGGTGAGAGCGCACTGTCTGACTGGGATGGCAGCCCCAGGCTTGTCAATTTCTGGGCCACTTGGTGCGCACCCTGCCGACGCGAGATTCCACTGCTGAAAGAACTTCAAGACGCAGAACCAATCGACGGACTGCAAGTCATTGGTATTGCATTCGATGAGGCTGAAGCCGTTAGCGACTATGCCGAAGAAGCCGAGTTCAATTATCCGATCTTGGTCGGAGAGCAAGCCGCTTTAGCAACTGCGGAATCGTTTGGACTGGACCTGATGGCACTCCCCTTTACGCTCGTGATCAGTAGTGAGGGAGAGCTCGTCAACGCGCATATCGGAGAAATCGATATGCAAGAAGCCGATGAAATCCTCGAAGTTCTCGGCGCATTGGAGCGTGGCGAGATCGATATCAGCGAAGCGCAATCCCGTCTGGCAAGCTAAAACCTTTATCGAAGACCAGCGGTCTTTGATAAAATCGCGACGAATTCTGATCATGGAGTGATGAATATGTCGCGATGGCCTGCCGATTTTCTCGCGAGCAAAGCCGCTCCTGGCATCCTGTTGTTCGTCGCCGCGGTTCTCGCGATGGTGATCGCCAATACACCGCTCAGCAGTTTCTACGATGCACTGATCACGTTACCTTTCGAGATTCGCATTGGCGAGTTCGGTATCGCCAAGCCGCTCTTGTTATGGATCAACGACGGCCTGATGGCAGTGTTCTTTTTCATGATCGGGCTCGAGCTTAAACGTGAACTGATCGAAGGGCATCTCTCCGACCCGCGCGAGGTGATACTGCCCGCCGCTGGCGCCATCGGTGGGATGGCATTGCCGGCAGTGATCTACTACTTCATCAACATTGATGACCCAATTGCGTTGAAAGGCTGGGCGATACCCGCGGCGACGGATATTGCGTTTGCGCTCGCGATCTTGGCATTACTCGGCAGCCGCATTCCGGTCACACTCAAGGTCTTTCTCGTTTCGGTGGCCATTTTTGATGACATCGCCGCCATCGTTATCATCGCGTTGTTTTACTCGGGAGAGCTATCAACCTCAGCCTTGGTGTTTGCAGCGTGCTGCTTGCCACTGTTGTATTTCCTGAACTATCGCGGCGTGATGCGCACAACACCCTACCTACTCATCGGCTTGGTCATGTGGGTCGCGGTCTTGAAATCCGGTGTGCACGCTACCCTTGCCGGCGTAGTTCTCGCTTTTTTCATACCACTTCGTGGTGAGGATGAATACGGTAAATCGCCAGCGAAAACACTGGAGCACAGTATCCATGGTGCGGTCAGTTTCTTCGTCTTGCCGGTATTCGCGTTTGCGAACGCTGGCATCAACTTGTCCGGGAGTGGATTCGACAGCATCGTACATACGGTACCCCTCGGTATTTTCTTAGGGCTCGTGCTAGGCAAACAAGCAGGCGTACTTGGCATGTGCCTACTGGCTCGCGCACTCAATATCGCTCGATTGCCGGAAGGCGTCACCTGGCGACATATTTACGGCGCCGGCTTGCTATGTGGTGTTGGGTTTACGATGAGTCTATTTATCGGGTCACTGGCTTTCGAAGAAACCGGTGTGAACTTACTGTTCGACGAGCGTATCGGCATCATCGCTGGATCGCTTGTCTCCGGCATCGCTGGCTATCTCGTACTGCGCGGTGCAAAAGCGCCACAATAACGTCACCGAGAGGTTGCCCCAAACGTTTATTGCCGCGCTAGTAACCAGTCGATCATCGCTGTGATGTAAGTCTCTTGGTCCGGCTCATTGAACAATTCATGAAATGCATCCTGTCCATGCATCAGAGTTTTATCAATCGCGCCGATATGCTCGTGCAGCCATACAGAACCTTCTGGCGCCGTCAATCTGTCGGCCGTACCGTGCATAATTAGTGTTGGAATCTGAATCTCGTTCGCATGGTCCCGAAGTGCCTGCATGCCATCGAAGATCTCTGCCGCAAGTCGCGCCGGTATTTTGCTATTCCATACCAAGGGATCATCGAAATAGCGTTTGACGACATCTGGGTCGCGACTGATCGCCTCACCGTCTAGCGCGATGACGCCTGCTGACGGCAGCCATTTCGACAGCAGGCGAACAAGACCTTCCTGCCATTTCGGCGGCGGATCGACCGGCAGAACCGCAGGGCCGCTGAGCACCAGCGCTTGGTATCGTTGCGGGTGTCGCTGAACCGAACGCCCCGCGATCAAACCGCCCATGCTGTGACCCAGCATCACCACCTGCCGATCGGGGTATTGTGTTCGTGCGTGATCGAACAACACATCCATGCCGTCGAGGTAATCGTCAAAGGTATTAATCTCGCCTCGCTCGCCAGGCGATTGTCCGTGCCCGAAGTGATCGACCGCGAACACAGCAAACCCCGCCGTGGTGAGCGCGTCAGCGACATGCGCATACCGCCCGCAATGCTCCGCGAGCCCGTGCGCAATCAGTACCACCCCACGGGCATCACCCGAGATTTGCGTCCACTCGCGGAAGTAAAGACCGTTGCTGAGATAGTCCGAGGCTGCGTTGCTCATGCGTCGAGAATCTCCTGATATCGCTGGCGAATCTCTGCAATGTGCGTCTCAAGATTGGCCTCCGTCCATTCGCTGGTATCCACAGGCGGCAATACCTCGACCGCGACTGTCGCCGGTCGCATCAATGGATCTCCCTTTGGAGATACGTCTAGCGCATTCTTGATGACAATTGGAACAATCGGCACACCCGCCTGCATGGCGAGATGGAAGGCCCCCTTCTTGAATGGGGCGAGGTGCTTGGAAACCGTCCGTGTCCCTTCAGGTGCGATAGCAACGGACTTGCCCTCAACATTGAGCGTATGTTTCAACGCATTCAACGACTCGATCGCTTTTTGTGGATTACTGCGATCGATTAACACGGTACCAGCGAACTGCATAATGCGCCCCAACACAGGAACACGCGCAATCTCTTTCTTACCGACGGCAGCGATATCCCGTCGTAGCAGGCGCGCGATAATGACAACATCGGCTTGGCTTTGATGATTGAAGATAAACACACAAGGTCGATGGCTCCAGAGATTCGCCTCACCCTCAACGTCTAAATTCAAACCAATAATTGCGCTCGCTACATCAGCAAATAGCGACATTGAAAAATTGAGCCCCTGCGATTTCGAGCCTGTCAGAGCCCAAATCGGCAAGCCAGCCAACATCGACGGCACCATGCTCCCAGCAGCGGCAACGGTCCGAAGCAAGTCAGTCGCGCGAGGACGACCACGACTCGCAAATCGGCGTACCGGCCAACCCTTTTCTTCGGCTTTCTCAACAAGCTGCGGATTCGGATTCAAAGGCCGAGGCTCGCCGACACGCTCGAGGAGTGGCAAATCCTCGTGACTATCCGTGTAGAAAAAACTCTGGTCGAGATCGAGCGCGAGCTCCTCGGCAAGACGCTCAGCGGCGATCACTTTGCCTTCGCCCCAGCAAGTAGGCCGCACAATATCGCCGGTGAACTTCCCGTCGGCGACTTCGAGCTCGCTGCACAGCACATGCTCAATACCCAGCGCCTCCGCCGCATCCTGCACCTGGAATCTTGTCGCAGACGAGACGATCGCCACGGTATGGCCGCGCGCCTGATGCGCTTCAACCAACGCACGCGCTTCTGGATACAACACTTTCGCAAGGTGCTTTTCGAACACCTCTTTGCCCAGCGCTTCGAACTCCGCCTCATCCTGACCCGCCATAAGCTGCGCGCCAGACACGAGCAAACCCGAGAAACCTAGATTGCCGAGTCCGTAGCCTGCACCGGTCAGCGCCAACTGCACCAACTGCTCGCGCGAAAAATCGCCTCGAAGAATCTGCGTGCGATAAAACGAAAATACGGAGAAGCCGGAAATCAACGTGCCGTCGAAATCAAACAATGCTGCAATGTGAGGGCCTTTTGGCGCTTTCGCCACATCAGCAGTAACTCTAGGGTAAAGATTCAAACGGTTCTTCCTTACAAGCCGGCAATTGCATTGTCGAGATCATTCACGAGATCTTCGCACCGTTCAATACCCACGGAGAAACGCAGCAGGTCCGGTGGCACCTCGCTCGACGCTCCCTCAGCCGTTGCCCGGTGTTCCACCAGACTTTCAACACCACCTAGCGATGTTGCGCGGGTAAATACCCGCAAACGTGAAATCGCTTCCAGCGCTGCCTGTTCTCCGCCACGAAAACGGAATGACAACATCGCGCCATAGCCGTCCCGCATTTGACGCGCTGCGATGTCGTGCCCCGGCGATGATGGCAGGCCCGGGTAAAGCACCGCTGCCAATGCAGGATGATTCTCAAAGTGCTGCGCAATCGTCAATGCGCTTTGACTCGCACGCATGACCCGTACAAACAGCGTCCGCATGCCCCGCTGCAGTAGCCAGGCCTCAAATGGGCCAGGAATGGCGCCCGACTCCCCGCGCTCCTTGGCAATCGTCTGCCAGACGGCTAGCGATGGATCCTTCACCACCAATACGCCAGCCAGCACGTCGCTATGCCCATTGAGCGCTTTGGTCGCAGAGTGCATAACCAGATCCGCGCCGAGATCCAATGGTCGGCAATGAACCGGTGTTGCGACCGTTGAATCAACCGCCAGCAAAGCGCCAACATCGTGCGCCGCGGCGGCGGCATCAGCAATGTCAGTCACTTCCCACGTGGGATTCGTCGGCGACTCAGCCCAAACGAGCTGGGTATCACTCGTTACCGCGCGACGAATCGCATTCGGGTCGGCGACGGAGTAAACGCGAAGTGATAAACCCCAGGTTTCGGCAAAATGACGAACCCAATCCCGCAATCCGTAATACATTTGATCGGGCACAAGAATTTCGTCCCCGGGCTTCATCGCTCGGAAAACAGCACACCCCGCCGCCATCCCGGAACTAAACAACAGCGCATCGTTGCCATTCTCGAGCCGCGCCAACATTGACTCAGGCAATCGATAGGTAGGGTTCTGATCCCGCGTGTAAATGTGCGCGTCATTAATTAGCGCGTTGTCAGGCCCACGCGCAAACGTGGTGGCCGGATAGATCGGCGGCATGACGGCGCCCGTCTGCGGCTCGGTGGTGTGCAAGCCTTGAACGATATCGGTCTCTGCCGCGTTCACAGTGTTTGGGTGTTTTGCCATAGCGCGCAGTATACGCGAAGGGCGTAGATCGAGAAGTCGGACAGCTATCCGGCGCCATGGTGAAGACGCTACGAAGGCCTAAGGCATCAGGTCGATCCGGGCTCCGGCAATACGCCCTCGATACGATCTTCGAGTTCTTCCGATGCTTGCTCAAGCGCAGCGAGCGTCTCGTCATCCGGCTGCCAAAAATTGCGGTCCGACGCCTCCAACAAGCGATTGGCAAAGCGGCTAGAGGCGGTTGGGTTTAATGACGCGATCCGCTCGCGCATTTGCTCGTCGAGCACAAAGGTCTCGGTCAGTTTTTGATATACCCAAGGTTGGACTTGCCCGGTGGTCGCTGACCAACCCAATGTGTTGGTCATATGCACCTCGATTTGACGCACACCCTCATAGCCATGCTCAAGCATCCCTTCATGCCACTTGGGGTTGAGCATCCGCGTGCGTGTTTCAAGTGCGACTTGGTCCGACAACGTTCGGACCGTGCCCTCACCGCGCGTCTGATCACCGATATAAACCGGCGGTGTCTCACCATCGCGAGCCTGTTTGACGGCACCGGTGATACCACCAAGCGTGTCGAAATAATTGTCGACTGTTGTGACGCCAAGCTCGACGGAATCCAAGTTCTGGTAGGTCAGCTCGACATCAGACAACGCGCTGCCTAGCAATTCCGCTTGGGCCTGCGGTCTGCCATCGCACCCATAGGCAAACCCTTTTCGTCGTGAGTATGTCTCGGCTAACTCATCGTCCTCGCCCCAACGACCGCTTTCAACCAGATGATTGACGTTGGAACCATAAGCACCTTCCTCGTTTCCGAAGACACGCAGCGCGGCGACTTCAAGCGTGCAGCCATGCGCTTTCTTGTAAGCGAGGGCGTGCTTTCGAATAAAGTTTTGCTCTGGTGGCTCATCGGCAGCCGCTGCCAGGTATGCAGCTTCGGCGAGCAACTTAATCTGCAGCGGCATCAGGTCGCGAAAGATACCGGACAGTGTCATCACAACATCGATACGAGGCCGGCCGAGTGTCTCCAACGGCAGCAACGTGGCGCCGGCGATGCGACCGTAACTATCGAAGCGTGGTGCGGCACCCATCAGTGCCAGTGCTTGCGCGATCGGCCCACCTTCGCTCTTAAGATTGTCCGTTCCCCAAAGCACCAACGCGATCGATTCGGGTAACGCATTCCCAGCATCGCAGTGAGTCGCCAACAAGCGATCGGCTTGTCGCGCGCCGTCGGCAACGGCATAGCTGCTGGGAATTCGGAAAGGGTCAAACCCGTGAAGATTGCGCCCGGTGGGAAGCACCGCTGGCGTACGCAGAACATCACCACCTGGCGCGGGCTCAATAAACCCACCATCGAGCGCATGCATCAAAGCGGCTATTTCGCCGTCTCTACAAAGGAGTTCATTCGCGCTCGCCAGTGTCTTGAACATCTCCTTAACATCGATCGCAGGTGGCAGGCCCGCCAGTCTAGCGGCAGCCTCGATCGGAAGTTCGTCTTTCACTAAAGCGGCTATGGACTCTGCCGATGGCGTCACGCCATGTGCTGCATCGGCCATCGCTGCGAGCAAATCACAACGCTCAGCGACGCTGGGTGGGCGCCCGACCACATGCAAACCGTGCGGGATCAGTGTGTACTCAAGTTCGCGCAACGCATCTTGTAGCGTGTTGATCTGTTTGTCGGCACCGTCCACCGACCAAAGCGGATCCATTGACGCCAACTCGAGCTCAACCGCCTGGGATTGTATCAACGCGATCAAATCCTCGTCGGCCGCGGCATTCATATCTCGGCTGCGCCACCGATCGATACTGTCCTTCAGCTCTTGCAAGCCGCGATACAAGCCAGCGGTCGCCACAGGCGGCGTCAGGTAGCTGATCAGCGTAGCGCCAGCGCGTCGTTTTGCGATAGCGCCTTCGGAGGGATTGTTCGCTGCGTAGAGATAGAGATTGGGCAGATCTCCAATCATCCGCTCCGGCCAACAAGCGCCTGACATGCCTGTCTGTTTTCCGGGCATGAACTCAAGGGCGCCATGCGTCCCAAAGTGCAATACCGCATCCGCCTCGAACTGCTGTCGCAAATAACGATAAAACAGCGAGAACGCATGTGTTGGCGCAAACCCTTTCTCGAACAGCAAACGCATCGGGTCGCCCTCGTAGCCAAACGAAGGCTGCACCGAAACCAGCACATTGCCGAACTGTTTCCCCAGCACAAAAATACTGCTGCCATTACTGAGCTGCTTGCCAGGCGCCGGACCCCATTGTGCCTCGATCGCCTCTAACCATGGCTCCTCGCGTACATGCTGATCGACAGGGATCGCGATATGCACGTTCGCTTCCGCGCCATAATCATCGGCATTGCCGTGAATGATCGCCTCACGCAAATCGTCTGGCGTCTCCGGCAAGTCATCGATGTGATAGCCCTCGTCGCGCATTGCGACAAGCGTGTTGTGCAATGACTCAAACACACCTAGATAAGCGGCGGTACCTGTGTTGCCCCCATTCGGCGGGAAGTTGAAAACAACCAATGCAACCTTTCGATCAGCGCGAGCGCTATGACGCAGACTCACCAACTTCGATACCCGAGCCGCTAACGTCAGCGCGCGCTCCGGGCAACTGTGCATGTCGTGCGGGCTATCGTCTTCTGTAAACGTACAACCACGGTGACAGCCTTTGCAGGTCACCCCGGGTGCGCCGGCGCGACCCCCAAACACTGTCGGACCTGTCGCACCATCGAGTTCGGGGATAGCAACCATGATGGTGCTTTCAACCGGACTCAGGCCACGTTCCGACTCGCCCCACTGATCAAGCGTTTGGAATTCGACCGGGTGTGCGGCGAGATAGGGTACATCGAGCGCTTGCAACATGGCGGATGCCGCCGCCGAATCATTGTAGGCAGGTCCACCGACCAATGAGAACCCGGTCAGCGAAACAACAGCGTCGACGACCACATCATCGCCGCGACAAAAATACTTTTCGACAGCAGGCCGAGAGTCCAGACCTGACGCGAATGCCGGCACGACATTCAGACCTTTCGCTTCAAGTGCGGCGATTACGCCATCATAGTGCCCCGCATTTCCACCGAGCAGATACGAGCGAAGCAGCAATAATCCAACGGTGCCTTTCGCGCCATCTACCGTCCGCAAAGCGGTGGCGTCTTCACCGATCCGAGATGTCATCTGCGGATGGTAGACCCCGAGATTGGGATACTCGATCGGCGACTCCGCCGACTTCAGGCGATCAGCGATTTCGCGGCGCTTGTCTTTGGCGTAGCGATTTACAAGAAATCGCACCATGTTGGCCATGTTCTCGCGCGAGCCTCCGAGCCAATACTGCAACGTCAAAAAATACGCGCGCACATCCTGGGCGGTTCCTGGAATAAATCGCAACAGTTTCGGTAACCGACGAAGCATGCGCATCTGCGCTGCACCTCCGGTTTCGGACTTCGACGATTTGCCGCGAAGTTTCTTCAAAATCGCCAACGGGCCCGACGCCGGTTTCGACATGTCGAAATCGCCAACCTGTGTCAGCGTGGTCACTTCGGTTGCTGACATCGCACAGATGAGTGCGTCACATTGACCACGTCGCTCGCGAATTGCATCGAGAACCGGCTGGAAGTGATCCTCCATAAACAACATCGTCACGATCAAGATATCGGCGCGGCGAATATCCGAAAGACACATATTGAGCTTGGTCTCATGCGCTGACCACTCGGACGCTGCGTGCATCGTCAAACGCAGACCAGCGCTCTCTCGCGCTAGATCCGCAGCAGCGTGCTGTGTTGCGGTCGCAAGATGCGTATCCATCGTAACGACAACGACATTCAGCGTTTCCTGACGTGTTTTGAGGCTGCCATCAGCACCCATAAGCACCTGCTTTGCGGGGATTATCCGAAGATTCAGAGTAATCCTTGACAGCGATAGCGTCAACAAAACATGACAGTCCGTCTGTACGACTTATTTGACATACGATGCGCTATCCACATCACCAACAGATGCCTGCAGCGATGTTATTCGACAAAAGCGATTCGAGCACACCACAGCCGACACACCAGCCACCCTAAATTATTGTTAATTCGTTGCTAAATTGCCGGAAAATTCGCTAACATTGCGGCCATCTTCGATAAATCGGCAATTTCACACTGTGTCGAAAACCAACACTGACATTCTTTTGCTAAACGGGCCGAACCTGAATCGTCTCGGAAAACGCGAACCTGAGATTTATGGCAGCGAAACGCTTGACGACATCGTCGCTGCGCTGGGTAAGGACGCCGCGGATCGTGGACTATCCTTTGACGCATTCCAAAGCAATGCGGAACATGAGCTCGTGGACCGCATCCACGCTGCGGGCGATTCGGACACCCGCTTCATCATTCTTAACCCGGGTGCGTTCACGCATACCAGCATCGCACTGCGCGACGCGATCTTGAGCGTCGAGATTCCATTTATCGAAGTGCATTTGTCGAACGTCGCGGCACGCGAACCGTTTCGCCACACGAACTACTTTAGCGACATTGCCGTCGGCTCCATCGTTGGTATGGGTGCCGCGGGCTATGTCATGGCGCTGCATGGCGCACATCAATTTATTCAGCACAGCTAATACTGCGGGTGTAACCGACGGGGGAACGTTTCATGGATATCCGTAAAGTCAAAAAACTGATTGAACTGCTGGAGGAATCCGGCATCGCAGAGATTGAAATCACCGAGGGCGACGACGCGGTCCGTATCTCACGATACGCAGGGCAAGCCATGCCGCTAGTGGCCCCTGCGCCTGCACCCGTTGCAGCGCCGGCTGCTGCAGCGCCAGCCGCTGAGGCAGCACCGGCAACCGACGCGCAAGAAACGCCTGCCGAAGAATCGGGGCACATCGTGAAGTCACCAATGGTCGGCACGTTCTACTCTGCGGCTGCGCCAGGCTCGGCGCCATTCGTGCAAATTGGCGACCGCATCAAGGCGGGAGACACCATTTGCATCGTCGAAGCGATGAAGATGATGAACCAAATCGAAAGCGACGCCGACGGCGTCGTGAAATCGATCAGGGTCCAGAATGGCGAGCCGGTGGAATACGGCCAGGCGCTGATCACCATCGATACCGGCGCCTGATCAGCGGGAGCAAAACGCATGCTGGAAAAAATCGTAATCGCGAATCGTGGCGAGATTGCATTGCGCATTCTGCGCGCCTGCCGCGAGTTGGGTATCAAAACAGTCGCCGTCTACTCAGAGGCGGATCGTAATCTCAAACACGTGTTACTGGCCGATGAGGCGGTTTGCATCGGGCCGGCGCCATCGACAGATAGCTACCTCGACAAAGCGGCTGTCATCAGCGCAGCCGAAGTCACGGACTCGGTCGCAATCCACCCTGGGTATGGCTTTCTTTCGGAAAATGCAGACTTCGCGGACAGCGTTGAAAAGAGTGGTTTCATTTTTGTAGGCCCGAAAGCCGACAGCATTCGAACCATGGGAGACAAAGTCGAAGCGATCCGCGCCATGAAAAAAGCTGGCGTACCGACAGTCCCAGGCTCCGATGGTCCGCTCGGTGAAGACATGGATGAGAACCTGCGCATTGCGCGCGATATCGGTTATCCAGTCATCATTAAGGCCGCCGGTGGTGGCGGCGGTAAGGGGATGCGCGTCGTCCACTCCGAGCCGTCGCTGGCCAATGCCATCACGATGACACGCGCTGAAGCCGGCGCCGCATTCGGCAATGACATGGTGTACATGGAGAAATTCCTCGAACGACCTCGTCACATTGAGTTTCAGGTGATTGCTGACCATCACGGCAACGCCGTGCATCTCGGAGAACGTGATTGCTCGATGCAGCGTCGCCACCAAAAAGTGATCGAAGAAGCGCCCGCCCCCGGATTGCCGGAAGCACTTCGCAACAAGATGGGCGAACGTTGCGCGCAGGCGTGCATCGATCTTGGTTATCGCAATGCCGGCACGTTTGAGTTCTTGTTCCAGGATGATGAGTTCTATTTCATCGAGATGAACACCCGCCTGCAGGTTGAACACCCGGTCACCGAGATGGTGACGGGCATCGACATTGTGCGCGAGCAATTGCTAGTCGCCTCCGGCGAGCCGCTTTCATTCAAACAGAGCGATGTAAAAATTACCGGCCATGCCATCGAATGTCGGATCAACGCGGAAGACCCCAAGACGTTTATGCCCTCACCGGGCACCATCGAATTGTGGCACCCGCCCGGTGGCCCAGGAATACGTGTTGAGAGCCATATCTACAACGGCTATCGGGTACCGCCGAATTATGACTCGATGATCGGCAAGCTCATCGCGCACGCCGATACGCGCGAAGCCGCGGTGGCGCGTGTTCGGGGCGCACTCGGCGAAATGGTTATTGAAGGCATCAAAACTAATATCGCGTTGCATTTGGAGATTTTGCAGCATGCCGCTGTCCTGCAAGGTGGCACCGACATCCATTATCTGGAAAAACGACTAGGGCTCTGACAAGCGCCGGGACGATGGGTTGGCAGCAATTAAAAATGCCGCTCGCAACGCTGGATCAAGCGCGTTGCGAGCAGGCGATGCTGGATGCTGGGGCTGCCGCCATCACCTATACGGATGCGGCAGATCAACCCATCCTAGAACCCGCTCCAGGGGAAGCACCACTATGGCGTGAAGCCATTCTTACCGCGCTGTTCGATGACAAGTTGAGTTTCGAACACATTGCTTTGACGCTGATGACAGCGCTCGATTGCGAGACGCTTCCTGATTTCGACATTGAGCTGTTGCCAGAACGCGAGTGGGAACGTGCCTGGCTCGATAACTTCCACCCAATGCTATTTGGCCGACGACTGTGGGTTTGTCCGCACCAAATGACCGTCGATGCTGACGATGCTGTCGTTGTTCGTTTGGACCCAGGGCTCGCGTTCGGCACTGGAACCCACGCCACGACTTCATTGTGCCTCCAGCGTCTCGATGCGTTGGCACTCGACGCACCGCGCGTTCTCGACTTCGGCTGTGGGTCAGGCATTCTCGCGATCGCAGCGCTAAAACTCGGTGCGCGCGAGGTAGATGCCGTCGACATCGATCCGCAAGCAATCACGGCGACGCGCACGAACGCCAGTGATAACGGCGTTGATGCAAAGCTCAATGCAATGCTGCCAAACGCGTTTGCCGCGAGCCCAGATCACTATGATTTGGTGCTCGCCAATATTCTGGCCCAACCATTGATCGACAATGCTGCGTTGCTTTGTCCGGTACTGCGTCACGGCGGCAGACTCCTGTTGTCCGGCATACTAGGAGAGCAAGCGAAGGCTGTGCGCGACGCATACGCCCCTTGGATTGAGTTTGCCCCCATCGCAAGGCAGGATGGCTGGGTGCTGCTGGACGGGATACGCCGTTAATGACAGAAGACGCTATACAGACCCGTTGCCCCGCTTGTCATACCGTCTTCGAGGTAGACAAGACAATTCTCCAACGTGCGTCCGGGAAGGTCCGCTGCGGAGACTGTCTGCACGTCTTCGACGCTTTAGCAAACGCGGATACCGACATTCCCATCCTTCGTAAGCCAGAGGCACCAGATGCGACTGTCGCCATAACCCCACCACCGACGCAAGATCTCGATACGCTCGACGATTCGGGGGGAACTAGCATTCCTGCTGATGACGCCGATATATTTCAGGAGACATTCGACCCATCGATGACCGGGACTTCGGTCGACTTCGAGTTTCCTGAAGTGCAAGAAGATGCACAAGCCAGTGACAACAGTGTCGACTACGAGCTAGGCGCGGACACCGACGTCGAACAAAGCGAGGGCAACCCTGACAACGCCGCCTCTCTCGACTTCGACCTGGGCGCTACGGAAGCGCCCGACACGAATGAGGTAGATACGCACAGCGCGACCGGCATTGATTTCGATTTTAGCGAGACCTCAAGCGACGATCGCGAACCCTCGGCGCTCGAAATGATCGTCGACGAGCTATCGGCGAGCGACATCGGGGCGGCGGAGCCAAAACTTCCCGATGATCGTCGCGACGAAACGGGACGATTCCTGTTCAGCGACGACATACCGGACGATTTGCTGGATGCTGAGCTTGGCGCCGAAGAACAAGCGCCGTCTGTCGTCGCGCCGATCGACTTACCCGCATCGGATCACCCAAGCGACGAAGCGCTCGGCGACACGATGGCAGGTGACGATTGGGACGACTTGTTGAGCGAGCTTGGTGACGAGCCAGATGAAGCCGGCGATCAGCCATTGACCGCACCAAACGTCACTCCATTCGACGCCGAGATTGACGTTGGCGAACCGCTGAATGACGAGCAACCTGTCTCTGAGACGGTGGCCTCACCGGTCGATGACTCACCATCCTTAGCCGATGCATTGTTTGAAAGCGCGGAATTGAGCCTTGAGGATGCCGTAGCAGACAAACCGGTCGAAGAACCCGCGATCACGGCGGATTCGCTCAGTCTCGTCGATGCGCCCGACCCTTCTACCGATGCGTTGGAAGCGAGTGAGGTTGAACATGCTCAAGGCTCATCCAACGACGCGATTGCGGACATCGCGTTGACGTCCAAGGGCGACGCGCAGGACAGCGAAGACGACACAGATCCCGACGAGGATCGAACGCGTGTGCTCGGATCCGCACAGTACATCGCCGCGTCAACCGACGAGGACGCCACGCAGTTCTTGAACGGGGACGATAAGGCCGATGGCGATGAGGCGACCCGACGCCTAGATCCGGAAGAAGAGATCATCAAAGAAGTCAGTGACACATTTGATACGCATGCATTATCGGACATGCTGGCAGCGAGCGAGGTCTTCCTCAACGCGGACGATCATGCCCCAGACGACAACAACGCGGCAGCGTCCGACACACCTCAAGACGACGCTGGTGACAGCGACAGCCTGGTTCAGGCGAGCGATAACGTTGAATCCGCGCCGACACAAGATGCAGAAGTCAACGAAGACAACGAAGCGGCGGTTGATCGACCACAGGACGTTGATGACGCCAACGTATCCATTCCCGACGATGCGCCAGTCGGCGAAGAAATCGTACTGGCAACAGCGCCAGAACCTGATCCGGCCGAGTCCACACCGGAAGATATATTTGCCGAATCGATGATCTTAATGTCAGAAGGTAAGCAACGACGTCGCGGCTTGTGGAGTGCGTTATCGATTGCGCTCATCATTGGCCTAGCTGTACAGGCAATCCATCTATTCCGGGGCGAAATCGCAACGACAACGCCCTGGGGCAACTACCTTAAGAGCGCGTACGCCACAGTCGGCTTGCCACTCGAGGAACGCTGGGACATCAACAGTCTCTGTATTCAAAGAAGCGGCTCATCCCTGAACGACACTTCACTTGAGATCGAGACTGTATTTGAGAATCGTGCCGACCGGCCGGTACCGCTACCCGTGATTAAAGTCGATATCACCGATAACTTCGATGATGTGATAGCGACTGCAACTGTTGCGCCCACCGATTATCTGAAAGCGGGTAGTCAGTCGAAGACAATCAACCAAGGCCAGCGCGTCTCGGGGCTGATGGCGCTTGCCTACAATGAAACGCGGGCGGACAAGTTCGAACTCTCATTGTGCTATCGCGACGGCCGATCAGACCTTCGTTGCGGAGCCGCCATCTGCGGGAATCCATGATATGAGTCTTACGGATATTCGAGGTGATTTGCCCCGGATCGGGCATATCGCCTTAGAAGGTCGCATATTGCTGTCCCCGATGGCCGGTATTACCGACGCGCCATTTCGACGCTTGGCTCGGCAATTTGGCGCTGCACTGGCCGCCTCTGAAATGACCACCGCCGATACGGCACTTTGGCAAAGCGATAAGTCCCGTCATCGACTGGATATCGATGCAGACGCTAGTCCCAGAGTCGTTCAAATCGCAGGCTCTGAACCACAGCAGCTCGCGGAAGCCGCGCGCGCTGTGATCCAACGCGGCGCGGAGATCGTCGATATCAACATGGGTTGCCCGGCAAAGAAGGTGTGTAAAAAATTGGCAGGCTCGGCGTTAATGAAAGATGAGGCGCTTGTCGCGGACATCCTTTCAGCCGTCGTTGCTGCCGCATCTGTACCGGTGACACTGAAGACCCGGCTCGGCTGGGATCAAGACAATCGCAATATTGTAACCATCGCAAGAATCGCCGAAGACGCCGGAATTTCAGCCATCGCAATTCATGGCAGAACACGTGCCTGTAAATACAAAGGTGAAGCGAAGTACGAGTTAATTCAGACCGTCAAAGCGGCCTTGGATATACCCGTTTTCGCGAACGGCGACATCACGTCAGCGCAAGTTGCGCGTGATGTCCTCGATTTTACCGGCGCGGACGGTTTATTGATTGGTCGAGCTACGCAAGGCAGGCCGTGGATTTTACGGGAAATATGTAGCCTCGTAGAACAAGGGCAGATCGCATCGCCACTTTCATTAGCGCGGCGTCATGCTATCATCGCCGACCATCTCGAAGACCTGCATACCTTTTACGGGGAAAGAAAAGGTCTTCTGATGGCGAGAAAACACTTGAACTGGTATTGCCAGCAGTTCCAAATCGCCGACAACAGACGAAGAGAATTGCTTGCTTGCCAAACGGTCGAGCAACAAACGCTGCTTGCCCATCAAGTGTTCGATGGCTCCGGCACGGATACCTCTGTCGCCGCCTAAGCCATCTTTAATTGATAACTTCTTTAGTCATTGGGGGAGATGGCGCGTCGTGACGAATGCTCAGTCTAAATCTGCTGCGAAAACAGCAAAGCGCTCAAAGAAAAAACAGGTGCCATTCGCACGCATGACCGAAAGTGCGCTGCAGGACTACTTTGTCAAGTTGAACGGGACCATTCCTGGTGATCTATACGGCATGGTGTTATCTGAAGTTGAGCGCCCCCTTTTCCAGAAAGTGATGGAATACACTTCCGGCAACCAGAGCCGGGCAGCGGAAATTCTTGGTATCAATCGCGGTACGCTGCGCAAGAAGCTGCGCACCTACGAGATCGACTAACACCACCTAGGCCGCCAGAACCTGGCGAGCGGGAGTCTTTGGATGTCCATAAAACGTGCGCTGATCAGCGTTTCCGACAAGCGCGATCTCGTGCCGTTTGCGTCTGCACTCGCTGAAGCCGGTGTCGAGATTTTATCCACCGGCGGCACGGCACGCGCGTTACGCGACGCCGGTCTCTCCGTGATCGATGTGTCAGATGTCACCGGTTTCCCAGAGATTATGGACGGTCGGGTCAAGACCCTTCATCCCAAAATTCATGGTGGGTTGTTGCGCAGACCGGGAATCGACGACGAGACAATTCAAGCACACGAGATTGGTCCGATCGACCTCCTCGCTGTGAATCTCTATCCCTTCGCTGAGACCATCAATAAACCTGATACCCCCTTCAGCGAGGCCATCGAGCAAATCGATATCGGTGGCCCAGCGATGATTCGCGCTGCGGCGAAAAATCACGATGCGGTTACCGTGCTGGTTCGACCCGAAGACTACCCGATGGTCATAGAGGCGCTCGAGGGCGGCAGCATGATCGATGCGACAGCACGTCGCCGGCTTGCCGCGCGCGCGTTCTCACACACGGCAGCATACGACGCGGCTATTGCGACCTACCTTAAAACGACGGCGGAAGAACCCGCGCTCAGCGAGGAATACTCGCTCGCCGGCCATCGCGTCGACACACTGCGCTATGGGGAAAATCCTCACCAACAGGCCGCCTTTTATCGCGATGCGAAAGCGCTACCCGGCTCGATTGCCACTGCACGGATGCTGCAGGGAAAGGCCTTGTCTTACAACAACATTGCTGATGGAGATGCGGCACTGGAATGTGTACGCCAGTTTGAAACTCCCGCTTGTGTCATTGTGAAGCACGCAAACCCCTGCGGTGTCAGCATCGCACCGTCGCTCGATGAGGCTTATGAGGCCGCTTTCAGTACTGATCCGACCTCCGCCTTTGGTGGCATCATCGCGTTCAATCGTATGGTTCCTGGCGCGTTGGCACTGAAGATCATTGAGCGACAATTCGTTGAGGTGGTGATCGCGCCCAACTTTGATGATGCTGCCAAAGCAGCGTTTGCGACAAAGAAGAATGTGCGCATCCTCGAGACCGGCTCATTGCATGCACTGCCGGCCGCGCAAGACATCAAGAAAGTGTCGGGCGGCTTTCTGGTACAGGACCGGGATGACGGCACACTCGCGGATACCGACCTTCGCGTCGTGACCAAGCGACAACCAACGGAAGAGGAAATGCGCGACTTGCTGTTTTCCTGGCAGGTCGTCAAATTTGTCAAATCCAACGCCATCGTATTTTGTCGTGACGGTCGAACCATCGGTATTGGTGCGGGGCAGATGAGTCGCGTCTACTCAACCAAAATCGCCGCGATCAAAGCTGCTGATGAGGGCTTAACCGTTGCAGGATCCAGTATGGCATCTGACGCATTTTTTCCCTTCCGCGACGGGCTAGATAGCGCTGCGGAACACGGCATTCGAGCAGTCATCCAACCGGGCGGCTCGATTCGTGATGATGAGGTAATTGCGGCGGCCGATGAGCATGACATCGCAATGGTGTTCACCGGGATGCGTCATTTCAGACACTGAGGACCATACTGCAGCCGGGAGTGATGTTATGAAAGTTTTGATCATTGGCGGCGGCGGTCGCGAACATGCCATCGCTTGGCGGTGCGCACAATCTCCGCGTGTCAGCGAAGTGTTGGTCGCGCCCGGGAATGCCGGAACGGCGGCTGAGCATCGCGTTCGCAATGTCCCCGTTGGGGCCGGTGACATCGAGTCTCTCGTGAAGTTAGCCAAAGCGGAAGCTGTAGACCTCACGATCGTCGGGCCAGAGCAACCCCTGGTAGACGGGATAGTGGATCGTTTCAGCGAGTCTGGGCTCCGATGCTTCGGTCCGGATAAGGCCGCATCGCAACTCGAGGGCTCAAAGGCCTACACAAAGGCTTTTCTGAAAAAACACAACATTCCCACTGCGGCCTACGAAACCTTCAGTGATGTAGCGGAAGCCAAAGCTTATTTACGCGGACACAAGCTGCCATTGGTGATCAAAGCAGATGGTCTGGCCGCCGGCAAAGGCGTAGTGATTGCGACGACGACGGAGGAAGGCATCGAGGCCATCGAAAGCATGCTGACCGAAAAACGCTTCGGTGATGCTGGCACGGAAATCGTTATCGAGGAATTTCTTGAAGGCGAAGAAGCGAGCTTTATCGTCATCACCGACGGCATCAACACGTTGCCAATGGCAACCTCTCAAGACCACAAGGCACGCGACAATGGCGATCGTGGGCCGAACACGGGTGGTATGGGCGCTTACTCGCCCGCACCTGTTGTTGATGACGACGTCGCCAAACATGTCATGAAGGACATCATTCAACCGACGTTAGATGGCCTGGCGGCAGAAGGGATTCGGTATCGCGGCTTTTTGTATGCGGGCCTGATGATCGATGCACAAGGCAAAGCGAAAGTGCTGGAATTCAATTGCCGGCTCGGCGACCCAGAAACACAGCCATTGATGGCGAGACTTCGGAGCGATTTACCCGCGCTGTGCGATGCTGTCATCGACGGCACCTTGGATCGCGTAAATGCCGACTGGGATACGCGTGTTGCCCTCGGCATCGTGTTAGCTGCGGACGGCTACCCCGGTGACTACACGAAAGGGGTTGCATTGCCTGACCTTGAAGCGCTCGATGCGGAAGGCGACGTGAAAACCTTCCACGCGGGGACCGCGATGGTCGATGGCGAGCTTCGAAGCAGCGGTGGACGAGTGATATGTATCACCGCATTGGGTGAGACGGCCTGCGAAGCCGCTGAGCGGGCTTACAAGGCCACCGCTAGCGCCAACTTCGATGGCCTGTTCTACCGAGATGATATCGGTTATCGCGCGATTGAAAGAGAGCGTAGAGCACGCTCGTGATTAGCGTCGCAGAAGCCTGGCAAGTCATTCGCGCTCACGTAGCGCCGTTCGGAGACGAGTGTCTTCCTGTCGACGCATCCGTCGGTCGCGTATTGGCACAACAAGTCATCGCAGAGCGCGCACATCCGCCATTTGATCGCGTAACGATGGATGGCGCAGCAATTCGGTGGTCCGACCCGCTGCCAGACGCCTATCCAGTCACCGACACGCAGCTCGCCGGCTCGCCACCGAAAACGCTACCCAACAGTTATTCAGCAATCGAAATCATGACGGGCGCGCCGCTCGCGCAGGGCGCAGACACAGTTATTCCAGTCGAGCGGTATCGTATCGAAGAACAAGAGACCGGCCGCAGGCTCATCTTGGAAGCCGGTTATGCGCCGTCGCAAGGTCAGTTCATACACAAGGCCGGTAGCGATCATGACAAAGCGGCCGTCTTGCTTGAAGCAGGATGCTTCATTGGTCCAGTCGAAGTTGCCATATTGCTATCCGCTGGACTGACCAATGTCCACGTGCGTAAACAGCCTCAAGTGACGGTCATCGCAACAGGTGATGAGCTGGTTCCCGCAGGCGAGCCGATCGAAAATCACCAAATCCGTCTTTCGAATGCGCCAGCTGTCGCCTCGCTACTGAAACGGCATGAATTGGCGAGCGCGGCAGTCTGTCATCTGAATGACAACCCGAGCGTTCTTGAACAAAAGCTGGCCGATTTACTACAGCACAATGACGTATTGATATTGTCGGGCGGGGTATCGAAAGGTAAAGCCGATCACGTACCCGCCGTACTGACCGCACTGGGGGTCGAGAAGCACTTCCACTTTGTCGCACAGCGCCCGGGCAAACCGATGTGGTTCGGCACATCGCGAGAGGGAACACTGGTCTTTGCGCTACCCGGAAACCCCGTATCGACACTCAGCTGCGCGCGACGCTATGTCGTCGAAGCACTGAAGCTCGCAGCAGGTATTGACGTATCGCAACACATCTATGCAACGCTCGGTAGCGATTGGCAATTCAATCCGCCCTTGACGGCATTCGTCCCTGCTACGATCGAATCGCGCAGTAATGGCGCATTCTGTGTGCATCCGCTCTCGACCAATACATCCGGTGACTTCGCATCACTCGGTGGTACGAGCGGGATCATCGAACTACCCGCCCAACAAAAAAGCTTCGCCGCTGGCGAAGCTTTTCCGTGGTTTGGTTGGTAATCGTCGACCGCAGTCGACGCTACATCTAACGCTTCATCGCATCGAAGAATGTCGAGTTGGTCTTCGTGTCTTGCATCTTGTTGAGCAAGAATTCGACCGCAGCCAATTCGTCCATCGGGTGCAGTACCTTTCGTAGCACCCACATCTTCTGAAGCTCATCGGGATCCGTTAGGAGATCCTCTTTACGCGTACCAGAACGGTTGATATTGATCGCTGGATAAACACGCTTCTCAGCAATTCTTCGGTCGAGATGAATTTCCATGTTACCCGTACCTTTGAATTCCTCGTAAATCACCTCATCCATTCGCGAGCCTGTATCCACCAGTGCAGTCGCAAGAATCGTTAGGCTGCCACCCTCTTCAACGTTTCTCGCTGCCCCAAAGAATCGCTTCGGACGATGGAGCGCATTAGCATCCACACCACCGGTCAGAACTTTCCCAGAGGATGGCACCACGGTGTTGTAGGCACGCGCCAGACGTGTAATGGAATCAAGGAGAATGATGACGTCGCGCTTGTGCTCAACAAGTCGCTTAGCTTTCTCGATGACCATTTCGGCAACTTGCACGTGACGACTCGCCGGCTCGTCAAATGTTGAAGACACCACTTCGCCGCGCACAGTGCGCTGCATCTCGGTCACCTCTTCCGGTCGCTCGTCGATCAACAAAACGATCAAATCGCATTCCGGCTGGTTGGCAATGATCGCAGAAGCGAGATTCTGCAAAAGCATCGTTTTACCGGCCTTCGGTGGTGACACGATCAGTCCGCGTTGCCCTTTGCCGATCGGTGCGACGAGATCAATAATTCTGGCCGTGAGATCTTCCTTGCTGCCGTTACCTTGCTCGAGCTTCAAACGATCGCGCGGGTGTAACGGGGTCAGGTTTTCGAACAGCACCTTACTACGCGTGTTCTCAGGCGGCTCGAAGTTGATTTGACCAACTTTGAGCAACGCGAAGTAGCGCTCACCGTCTTTCGGCGGACGAATCAATCCAGAAACCGTATCCCCGGTGCGCAAATTGAAGCGTCGAATCTGGCTCGGTGAGACGTAGATATCATCAGGTCCCGCCATGTAGGAACTATCAGAGGACCGCAGGAAGCCGAAGCCATCCTGCAAAATCTCGAGCACGCCATCGCCATAAATGTTCTCACCGTTGCGGGCATGCGCCTTCAACACGGAGAAGATAATGTCCTGCTTTCTAGAACGCGCAAGGTTCTCAAGACCGAGTGATTCGCCAAGCTCTACAAGCGCCGCTGCCGGGCGCGTCTTAAGCTCGGTGAGGTTCATCGCGTCCTTACTTTGCTCAAGCTCTTCCGGTGGGATGATCTCGAGGCTACCGCCATCATCGATCGGCAGATCGCTATGGGCGCGTTTTCTGGATGGTTTACGTCTGGACTTCTTCTTGTTGCCCCGCGATTGCGGCGGGCGAGAACGTGTTTGTCCGTTAGCAGATGGTGTTGTGCTCAATGTGGTCTCACAAATTGGTATCAATGAACTCGGATAGAACTGCGGCAGAAACGCCACCGACTTTTTGTGCCTGCACCTGACCATTCTTGAAGATCATCATGGTCGGGATGCTGCGAATGCCGTACTTAGGCGGCGTGTTTGGATTTTCATCAATGTTGAATTTCACAACTTTCAAACGACCGTCGTAATCTTCAGCGGCCTTATCCAGCAGCGGCGCGATCATCTTGCAAGGACCACACCATTCCGCCCAGAAATCGAGTAGAACCGGCAGTTCAGACTGTAAGACATCTTCCGCGAAGGTCGCGTCACTGGTTTGCAAAATTTTCTCGCTCAACGGATTACCCCTGATTTGGTTAGTCGTAATTGGATGAAAAATGAATTGATATGGTGTGAATGCAAACGCCGTATCTGCGGTAGATACGTTCAAAATGCGGCATTTTAGTGACTATGTGCGATATATCAGGCACTATGCGCCAACC
>JBCAZE010000202.1:0-5241 GCA_039700805.1 Pseudomonadota bacterium
CGTCATTGCCGGCGTTGACGAAGCGGGCCGGGGTCCTTTGGCGGGGCCGGTGGTCGCCGCGGCCGTGGTGTTTGATTGCACCAACATTCCGGCAGGTATCAATGATTCGAAAAAGCTGTCAGCACGAAAAAGAGAGGCACTAGCGGCGACCATTTGCGAATCCGCTGAAGCATGGTTCGTTGCCGCCGTTGATGCTTCAGAAATCGATGCGCGAAATATTCTCAACGCAACGATGTACGCCATGCAGCAAGCGGTGGCGGGCTTACACGTCGTGCCCACCACGATTCGGGTCGATGGCAATCGCGCGCCGGATTTTTCATGCTGCGCACCCGATGCAGTTATCGAAACGATCATTGGCGGAGACGGACTCGATCTGAGTATTGGCGCCGCGTCGATTCTGGCCAAGACGCATCGCGATGCCATGATGATCGATTATGATCGTCAATGGCCGGTATACGGATTTGCCAAGCACAAGGGGTACCCGACAGCGGCGCATCTGCAAGCCCTGACGTCGCACGGCCCGTGCGACATTCATCGTCGTAGTTTCAAACCGGTCCGCGACGTACTACCTGTAGCGGGGGCATGATGACGGCGGGTCGAGCAACAGCCAGCGAGCAGACTGAGTCTACGACGCCAGGATTCGTACACCTTCATCTGCACACCCAGTATTCGATCGTCGACGGGCTCATTCGTGTGCCGGATTTAATGAACACGGCGCGTTCACATGGCATGCCGGCCGTTGCTATGAGCGACGCTGGCAACCTGTTTGCGATGGTGAAATTTTACAAGAAGGCGATAGCGGCAGGTCTCAAACCGATTATTGGCGTCGAAGTGACGTTAGCGAATAGCGACAATGACGAGCAAGATCAGATGATTTTGTATTGTCAAAACGCCGATGGTTATCGAAATCTCACGCGCCTTATCACCAAGGCTTTCTTAGAAGGCCAGCGTCATGGACGGCCTTTGGTCTTGCGTGACTGGATGACGCCAGAAAGTTGTACTGGCTTGATCGCGTTGTCTGGCGGCTTCAAAGGCGATATCGCTCGCTTATCGCGAAACAAAGGCATCGCTTCCGCGGAGCAACGGGCAAAACACTGGCAAGGGACCTTTGGAGATCGCTTCTACTTGCAGATTTCACGCACCGGACGTGATGGCGAGGCAGAGTGGTTGCAGACGGCAGTGTCCTTGGGCAACAAGATGCAGCTGCCGTTGGTCGCCACGAATGACGTGCGCTTCATTGAGCGCGGAGATTTCGATGCGCATGAGGCGCGGGTGTGTATTCATCAAGGGCGCACGCTGGCTGACAGCGGTCGGCCTCGCCAGTACAGCGCGGAGCAGTATCTGCGTTCTCCCGAGGAGATGGCAGCCTTGTTCGAGGACTTGCCGTCGGCGATCGAAAACAGCGTCTTAATCGCCGCTAGATGCAGCCTGGACTTGGAGCTCGGCAAGAGCTATTTGCCCGAATTTCCGACACCTGACGGTTTGAGTGCCGGTGATTTTCTTCGCCAAGAGGCACGCGAAGGTTTGTCGAAAAAGATCGCCGCAGGTGCTAGCGGCGACAGTGAGGAGGAAACCTATCAGGATCGACTCGAGCGCGAGCTCGACACGATTTGCGAAATGGGCTTTCCCGGCTATTTCTTGATCGTCGCTGACTTTATTCGTTGGGCTCGCGACAACGGCGTGCCCGTCGGTCCCGGTCGCGGGTCAGGCGCCGGATCACTTGTCGCCTATACACTGGGGATCACGGATATCGATCCGTTAGAGCATGACTTGTTGTTCGAACGGTTTCTTAATCCAGAACGGGTGTCAATGCCTGATTTCGATGTCGACTTCTGTATGGAAGGGCGGGATCGAGTGATTGCCTATGTGGCGGAACACTACGGCCGCCATCGCGTGTCGCAGATCATTACCTACGGCACGATGGCCGCGAAAGCGGTGGTGCGCGATGCCGGTCGTGTACTTGAGTTCCCTTATGGGTTCGTTGATCGGATCGCCAAGCTCATTCCGTTTGAGGTTGGCATGACGCTCGATAAAGCAATGAAAGACGAGCCAGAACTGCAAACGTTGTACGACGAGGACGCGGACGTCCGCAGCCTATTGGATTTGGCGAAGTCATTGGAAGGGTGCGTTCGCAATGCCGGTAAGCACGCGGGCGGCGTGGTCATTGCGCCGACGGAGTTAACGGATTTCACACCGCTGTATTGCGAGCAGGGCGGCGGCAACTTGGTGACCCAGTTCGATAAGGACGATGTTGAGGCAGCGGGGCTCGTTAAGTTCGATTTTCTCGGTCTGAGGACGCTGACCATCATCGATTGGGCGCTAAAGGATGTGAATCGTTTGCGGGTTGAGAATGGAGAGGCACCACTCGATCTCAACGCACTGCCGATGGATGATGCTGAGACGTTTGCCTTATTGCAGCGGTGTCAGACGACCGCCGTATTCCAGCTGGAATCGCACGGCATGAAAGACCTGATCAAGCGCCTGCGTCCGGACAGTTTTGGCGACATGGTTGCTTTGGTGGCGTTGTTTAGACCGGGCCCTTTGCAGTCCGGCATGGTCGACGATTTCATCGCGCGCAAACACGGCCTGGGCGGCGACGAGATCGATTACCTGCACCCAGACCTCAAGCCGGTCCTTGAGTCGACGTACGGCGTCATTCTCTACCAGGAGCAGGTCATGCAGATCGCGCAGGTTTTGGCCGGCTATACGTTGGGCGGCGCTGACTTGTTGCGCCGTGCGATGGGCAAGAAAAAACCTGAAGAGATGGCCAAGCAGCGCACGATCTTCGTAGAAGGCTGCGTCAAACGTGAGGTGGATCGCTCTCAGGCTGAGCACATCTTCGACTTGATGGAGAAATTTGCCGGTTACGGCTTTAACAAATCACATTCGGCGGCCTACGCCGTCCTGTCGTATCAGACGGCGTGGTTGAAGGCGCACTATCCAGCACAGTTCATGGCCGCCGTTATGTCCTCGGATATGGACAACACCGACAAGTTGGTCGGTTTGAAAGACGATTGTCGTGCGCTAGGTCTTCAGTTATTGCCACCGGATGTGAACCGTTCGGGTTGTCATTTTCGTGCGGAATCCGAGTCGGAGATTCGCTACGGTCTGGGTGCGATCAAAGGAGTTGGCCGTGGGGCAATCGACAGCATCATTGAAGGCCGAGAGAGCGACGGTCCCTATGAAGACCTTGCTGGCTTCTGTCGACGTGTTGACCTTGCGCGACTCAATCGGCGAATGCTTGAGTCGCTGATCAAGAGTGGTGCAATGGATGCGCTCGGTGTGAATCGTCGCAGTCTTTTTGAACAACTCGGGGATGCATTGAAGAGCGCAGAGCAAGCGGCTAGAGCGGCCGCGGCAGGCCAGGATGATTTGTTCGGCATGCCCGGCGGCGAGCGTGTGCCGGTCGAAGACGCGGCTGATGTCATCACCGTCCGCGAATGGAGTGAGCAGGATCGACTGCGCGCGGAAAAAGAAGCGCTTGGTCTGTATTTGTCAGGGCATCCGTTTGCGAGCTATCGCGATATTGCGCGCAAGCTGACGAATGGTTCGCTGGCGGATATCAATGCAATAAAGCCGCCGCCGCAGTCAGACTCAGGGCATAGTTTTGCGCAACCGAGACGTCAGGCGACCGTAGCAGGCCTGCTGTTTGATATTCGCAAGCGCGGAAACAGGACAACACTGACCCTAGACGATGACACGGGGCGTGTTGAGATTCAGCTCTACGCCGAGGTTGCGGACAGTGTCCGCCATCTGCTGGTTAAGGATGCCATCGTCGTGGCAAGTGGTGCGCTTCGGTGGGATAGCTTTATGAATGGTTGGAGTGTGTCGGCCAAGTCTTTACGTGATGTTGATAATGTGATCGAGGAGCGCGCGACATCGATGGCGATCGAAGTTGTGAAACCCGATGATGACGCCAGTGCTACGTTGCTCGTCAGGAAATTGCAAGATTTGCTGAGACCGTTCCGCGGGGGTGGTTGTGAAATCGAGATTCGCTATCGGGTGGGATCCAACGTCGCGCGTGTTTCGCTCGGTGATCTTTGGCGCGTGAGAGTGACTCGCACGCTGATGGATGATCTTGCAGCCCTCGTCGGTCGTCGTCAGGTTCGACTGGGTTTTCGTCCGGATCGGTAGCGATCTCATGACGCTTTGTTGCAGCTATGTTAAATTGCGCGAAATGATGAGGTAGGCGCCAAGGTATGGACCTTAAGTTTCTTGAGTTTGAACAGCCGATTGCCGAGCTAGAGGCGAAGATCGACGGATTGCGCTACGTGGGCGATGATTCCGGCGTGAACATCGCCGAGGAAATCGAACGACTTACCAACAAGAGTGAGTCGTTGACCAAAACGATCTTCAGCAGCCTTGATGCGTGGCAGGTCGCGCAAGTCGCCCGGCATCCCATGCGCCCCTATACGCTCGACTATTTAGATCACATCTTCGAAGACTTCCAGGAGCTGCACGGCGACCGCATGTACGCTGACGATTACGCGGTTATTGGTGGAACTGCGCGACTCGATGGCATCCCGGTCATGTTGATCGGTCATCAAAAAGGGCGCGACACCAAGGAGCGCGTGAAGCGAAACTACGGTATGCCGCGACCCGAGGGATATCGCAAAGCACAACGGTTAATGCGTCTGGCTGAAAAGTTCTCGATGCCAGTCATCACACTCATCGATACCCCCGGCGCTTACCCGGGCATCGGTGCTGAGGAACGTGGTCAATCCGAGGCCATCGCGAGAAGCCTGTTAGTCATGTCGCGATTGGAAACGCCTATCGTCAGTGTCGTGATCGGCGAAGGCGGATCTGGCGGCGCGTTGGCCATCGGTGTCGCAGACCGGCTATTGATGCTGCAGTACGCCGTGTACTCCGTCATTTCCCCTGAGGGCTGCGCCTCGATTCTTTGGAAAAGCGCTGAGAAGGCCGCTGATGCCGCGGAAGCGATGCGTATCACGGCCGACGAGCTGAATCGTTTTGGTTTAGTCGACGAGGTTGTTGCGGAACCCCTCGGCGGGGCGCATCGAAACCCCGCAGCAATGGCCGCCGCTTTGAAGGCGGCTTTGACGACACAGATTGAGGCGCTGCGTGGTTTGTCGACGGAAGAGTTGCTGGAGGCACGTAAGCAAAAGATCGCTGCCTTCGGCGATTTTCGCGCCGCTTAAAGATACCCGTGAATCCAAGCGAGGTCGTTAGCGCCGTCAAAGCACGGTTGCTTGCGGTTGAGGCTGATCGAATTGTCGTCGC
>JBCAZE010000203.1:0-5233 GCA_039700805.1 Pseudomonadota bacterium
TTGTTCGCGCCGACCGCGCTGGAGGCGACACTGGAAAGTAAGCGAGTCGATATTATCCCTGCGGATGCGCGGGTCACATTGATGACGATCTTCAAGAGCAAAGGGCTTGAGTTTGATCATGTCTTTTTGCCTGCATTGCACAGGGATAGCGGACGCAAAGACAGTCCGGCGATCATCTTCGAGATGCCATTGGATCATGTCGAGGGGCAAGGCGTGTTATTCAGTATGAACGCAGATCGCCGCGAAAAACATGCGGGTCAAGAGCCACTGTATGGCTTGTTGGCTGATCGCGAGACGGCGCGTGCTAAGAATGAGATCGATCGCTTGCTCTATGTCGCAACCACACGTGCAAAGCAGTCACTGCATCTCTACGCCACTATTCAGCGATCGTCCACATCTGGAAAGATAATGAAGCCAAGGGCGGGGACCTTTCTTGCGAGATTGTGGGCTATCGCAGAAAGCCACTTGCCGAAGGAATCGATTGAGACACCCGACGACAGCGCAAATAGCGGATCACCGCAGCAGTGGCGCACACCACACGTGCGTCAAATGACGGAACGCTGGGTACCCATGTCTCACCCTTGGATACAAGGCGAAGATGAGCGACACGAGTCAGTGGACGACGAAGCGCTACCGGTGTCATTTCGCTGGGCGAGTGATGATGCGCGGCATATCGGTACCGTTGTGCATCATTGGTTAGAACAGCTAGCAACCGCTGCGTCACCGCAATCAGTACTACCCGATGTGTCCGCAATGCAGAAGCGCAGTGCTACTTTATTGCGGCTGGAAGGAATCGGCGAGCAAGGTCTCGAGGCGGCCGCGTCGCGCGTTGTTGACGCTGTAACAACTGCTGCTAATAGCGAAGCGGGCCAATGGATATTCAGTAATCGCCATCCCGAATGCCATACAGAGCTTGCGCTCACCGGTGTCATAGACGGCGTGGTGCGCCGTATCGTCATCGATCGGGTGATCCGCATGGACAACGGCGATGTCTGGTTAATCGATTACAAGACGTCTTTGCATGAGGGCGCCGACTTAGAGGCGTTTTTTGATAACGAACTGCTGCGATATCGTGCTCAGATGGCCCTGTACGGCCGCATGCTGAAACGCTGGTTGAACAAATCGGGGCAATCGGTGGCGCGGCTTAGAATCGGATTGTACTTTCCGCATTATGGTTTGCTACGCGAGTATCAGGACGCACTAGTTTGATCAGAGTGTGCCATCGAACTCCAGACGCCGATTGCCGTTTGCGTCTGCCGGGCCTAAGAAATTAAGGCCGCGGGAATAAGCGACATCGACTCCAGGCTTAGCAGCGATGTCGCCCGCGAGCGAATATCCGCCATCGGCAGTCAGTCGCAATAAGCCGTCGAGCAAATAAGGGGCGGACTGCATATCGGTCAAGTCGGCGATGACGTCACCGTTATCATCGTTTCTAAAGAGAAGTTCGTAGCCGCCGAGTGGCGCGGTCCCTACGGGTGGATAACGGAGATCGACGATGGTCAACTCACCATTCGCAGACGTCGGCCAGCCATTTCGTATTGTCAGGTCGTCGAGACTGATGCGCGCATTTCCCTCACTTGGGCCAATCGCAGAAAATCGTGTAATGGGGGCTAGCGATACCGCGCCTTGGAGCGAACGGGCGCGAATACTGGACGTACCGATTGCGATGTCACCTTGTGCAAAGCCGCCGGGTAGCTCCATTTCAACGTCAGCTCGGAATGCGCCGGTCAGCAATGCCCAGGGCTTACTCTGCCATTCAATCGGCCCGAGGTTGACGCCCGACACTTGGACCGCCGAAATGCGTCCACGCCAAATCGAGCCAGATACACCGCTTGTCATGATGTTGTCTGGCATGAACCAATTGAATGCAACAGCGGCGGGTAACTTCGCAATCAATCCCACAATAAAGCAAGCGGCGGCTACTGCTATCAAGCGAGAGGGCTTCATCGATGTTCCTCGGTTATCGGATTCTGGTGAGGACGATACTGGCGTCGACGCGGCCGACATCACGGCGCCGGGTAACGGAGCTGGATTCAATGGCAATGCCATGCTCGCGCTCCAGTGCTGCGAGCCAAACGACCAGCGTATCGAAGCTGGCGTTTTCGAGCGCGACACGAAGGCCGTTGTTGCCGATTGGCGAACTATTGCGATAGGCGTTCGCCAGTCCGTTTGCGTACGCACTATTTGATACGGTGACCACCAAGGAGCTGTTGCTGGTTTTCGGCGTATTACTGGCACCGCTGACTGGCGCCATCGCGCGTGCTCGTGCAACCAGATCAGATTTTCTTGCGACGTCCTCGCTAGCGATTGCATGCCCGGTTTGGATGGGCTCCCAGATTGCGACATACAAAACTGTCGCAATGACGACGAGACTGCCTAAGGAGACCAGCATGCGCTCCCGTGCTTGCAATCCAAAGAACCACTCCTTCATGGTGTTGCTCCTTTGATCTGCATAAAGCTCGAGATCTTGCCGTCTTGTTGCTCAGTACGCTGAATTTGGGCGCTCAAAACGCCGTCTTGCGTTAAGTTCTTCCTGAGTTGTTCGAGCGCATCGGTGTCTTTCGTGGTTAGCCGGACGTCAAAAACCCCATTGCGAAATGCGAGCGCTTCGACGGTCGTGTCCGCATTGCCTTCAACCGATGCCGCCAGTTTTGAGAGTGTTTCCAAATATCCAGGACCGTCAGTATTCGCGGCCCCAGGGCTTGCATTTGCCCCAGCGCGACCGAGTACATTCAATAGCGTTGGTTCCGCCGAGACTAATGGCACGTTTGGTTGCCCGCGTTCAGCAAGCAGCTGCACCATCTGCTGATCTAGCAATGCCGACTCTTTTTGCAGTGCGCGCATATCCGCAAACTTAACTGCCGTAGATAGCACAAAAAGGCCACCGAGCATGGCGGCGACCGGCAACCATGGTTTTAGTTTCTTGAGATGATTCGTACTGACTGCATAGGCGCCTTGCAGCAAGTTAATACTGTCGCCGGCAAGCGCGCTTCTGGCAGCGAACTGCCACAAACCATCGCCCAACTCACGAATTTCAGCGTCCGGCACGAGGGCATTTAGCGCTTCCCGGTCCGCGTCGATCACATCGCTGGCGCTTGCGTCAAAGTAGATTCGGGTTTGCCGCGCCGTTGCGGTCGCCGCGTCTTCGTCGTGTTCTTGCGCCATCCATGCAGAAAGCAAAACGGATGGCGGCAATCCTTGGTGTGCCGATATCTGCTGGTCAGGTGTGCGCAGAACCGTCAGTGCATCACCGACCAGAATCTGAGTGAAGTTCTCAAGCGGCGTTAGGCCATCGTGAAGGCTATACATTGCCTGAGCGGTCAAGCCGGCATCGGTGAGTCTGGATAGGTAGCTGTCCATCACTGCTCGGTCCAGCGCCGCAACAGCCCGAGTGCCGTCTTCATCCGGTGCTCCCGCAGAGAAGTGCAGGTCGTCCACGTCACTGGCGAATTGTTCCTCCAGTGCATAGGGTAGCGCCGATAAGAGCTTGGCCCCCGATACGGGCAAGTTGGCCTCGGTTCGGATGACATCAGCGTAGCCGATGATCGCGACCACACGCCGGCCTTCTGCGAGTTGGGCGGCGTCAACTAGGTCGCCCGTTGACACACCAGTGCGTGATGCGCCGATGGCGTCGGCGACGACCCACTGGGC
Organism: Pseudomonadota bacterium; assembly: GCA_039700805.1. Lineage (GTDB taxonomy): Bacteria > Pseudomonadota > Gammaproteobacteria > Steroidobacterales > Woeseiaceae > CALBPI01. Next base: position 3,652 of record JBCAZE010000203.1, read on the forward strand.
ATCCTCATCGATAGAACGGGGGAGATAAATGATAAGTGTTTCGTTCAAAACAAGACGTCCGGTGCGATCGTTCAGAGTGTGCTGCCAAAGCTGCGCATAACGGTAGCCAATTCACCCTGTCCATTGCGATACAGCAAAGAGTACATGGTGAATCGGACAGTGCCAATACGTACAACAGAGCGGAGTTCAAAATAAGAAGTCGTGGTTTCCAGTGTCGAAATCACGTTTTGTGGGACTCGTCCTGCAAAGTCGACAGTGACGTCGGCAAACCCAGTCTCCTGCCGCAATTCCAGGAGCTGCTCGACGTCACCCGGGGCCAGGTTTTCGTCCAAAGACTGCAAGACAAATGGGGTCGCCGTATTAACGTTCAAACCGGTGCGCTCTGGGAGGGCAGTGACGTGCGGGCGCAGTAGGTCCATGGTCGCTTTATCAATGCCTTCAACAACGGCGAGTTCGTTGATCGAGCGAAACGGCTGATTTGCGGTACGCGTCGGCGGTGTTCGCCCGGTGTAGATGTTGTCTTCGGCGCCATTTGGAAACGTGAGGTCCGAGTCGCTATCCATCCAATCGATAATCGCATCGGTCACATCAGGATTTAGCCCAAGTGCGACCAGTAGTCTTTTGAATTGATCGACTTGTTCTTGGACAGGTTGGCCTTGCGCGTCGATAAGGTTATTGATGTTGAACTTCGATTGAAGGTCGATCAGCTCACCGGTAATCAAGCCCTGCACGCCACCACCCTCGATCGGTAAAGGCGGTAATTCTTGCGCCCAAAGTTCGCCGAGATGATCGTCGGTAGTGTCGACGGCGTCCTGGCGCAATACATCGCCGATCCAATCCTCGGCACCTAGAGCGACCAAGCGCGCTTGTTCCTGCCACAACAATGTCGTCGTACGGCGCGTGTCGAGCGCGACGTCTCTCATAATTTTGACGGCGATAGAGGTCGTTAGTGCGAGCATCAACAGCGCGAATGCCAGCGCAACGCCGCCTCTTTGCTTACGTCGACTTGTGACGCGCATCAGTAACCGGTTTCCAGCAGACGGCGAACTTCGCCGAAACGCGCGTGTTCGATAATGATTTCAACAGCGCGGGGCCGTCCGGTTCCTGACGGCCCTGGCCATTCTCGTGTCCAGCTGTCCGGCGCGTCGCCGAGGAAATTGATTTCGATGCGTTCGATGTCTGAAAGAAACTCGACAGCGATAGGTTCTGTCGACAACACCGGATCAAGGGAAGGCCAATGCAAACGAACTAACGTGTCCTCATCCATACGCCATGAAACTCGTTGTGCTGAAGCTCGCGGTAGACCCAGCGGATTGGCATGACCACCTCGTGTGATTTCGAACAAGAATTCAGTCCGCGAGTCAGCCGCTAGTGAGGGCAAGATCGTATTGCCGACTGCGGTTCGAACGGGTCTAGGTTGTTGCTGCAGAAAGTCGTTGCTGAGCCATTGGAACGTGCGTTGCAGGTCGGTGAGATCGCTATTGGCATCGCGAATCACTTCAGTCTCTCGAACCGTCTGCCCAAAGGTTTGGTAGCAAATCACCGCCAAGACGCCGAAGACGGCGATTGCGATCATGATTTC
>JBCAZE010000030.1:0-23096 GCA_039700805.1 Pseudomonadota bacterium
ATATATTGCTGTGCTTGCTGGAATAAGCTCACTTGAGTCCCCTAAGTCTTGCTCATTGCTTTGTGTATTGTAGCTTGCAACGCGCTTCGTTGCTGGCTGACTGTTATTATTCGAATCTGAAATTGCGGACGGTGATTCCGGTTACGGTGCAGACGATGAAAACCTATATGTGTCTTATTTGCGGCTACGTCTATGACGAGGAAACCGGTGACCCGGAATCGGGTATTGAGCCGCGGACGCGCTGGGAGGATGTGCCTCTCTCTTGGCGTTGCCCCGATTGCGGCGCTGGTAAAGAAGACTTCGACATGGTGGAGGTCTAACGGCGCCCGATCACGCAAGACTCAATCGTTCAGATTGATCATCGGTAGTCTTCTGACTTGCGTGGTTAACGTATCGCCATCCAAGGTTAGCCAACGCCACCCTGGCGCATCGTTAGTAAGCGTAAAGGGGTCATGATTGACCCCGAATTGCCGCGCAGTGGACGGCGAGGCATAGACAGGTATCGCTCGATGTCCGACCCTGAGCGTGCCCTCAAAGTCTTGATGAATGTGACCGCAAACGATGGCTTGCACTTGCGGATGATCAGTCAGTAACGCGGCCAATTGATCGGCATCGCGTAGCATAGACTGGTCAAGCCACGCACTGCCGCAGGCAACAGGAGGTTGGTGGAATGAGAGGACGATCGGCCTTTCATTGTCTGCGCCGAGTAGTTCGTCGAGCGCACGCAAACGCGCTTCGCCAAACTCGCCGTAGACCTTCCCCGCAACCGCACAATTCGCCGCGACGATATCCCATGACCCGATCGCGTGCCGGCCGAGAAAGTAAACGTTGTCTTCGTTGAAGATTTCCGCCATGAACGATGCGTTATCGTGGTTGCCAGGCAGCGTAACGACAGGGCAGGGCAGCGCCGCAAGGATGCCTTGTAAGAGCTCATAGCCAGCACGAGACTCATCCTGGCAAAGATCCCCGCTCACTAGCACAGTGTCCGGCGTGTGCTCGGCCAGAGCTATCTCAATAACCTCGCAAAGGCTGGTAAACGGGTTAACGTCATAGTGCACGCGCTCGCGGTCAGCGAACACATGCAAATCGGTCAAGTGAAGAATTCGTTTCGTCATCGGCTGCGTCATGCGAAAAAAAAAGGGCTCGTTAGAGCCCCTTTTTATCGCAACTCGCGCTGTGTTAACAGTGCGATTATTCGGTCTGTTGCCGTTAGTAGCGATAGGTCTCGGGTTTGAACGGACCCTGCGTGTCGACACCGAAGTATTTGGCTTGCTCATCCGATAGCTTGGTGAGCTTGGCACCGATCTTTTCAAGATGCAGCTCGGCCACCTTCTCGTCTAGCGCCTTCGGCAAAACATACACTTTAGTTTCGTAATTCTCTGGGTGATTCCAAAGCTCGATTTGCGCCAACACTTGGTTCGTGAACGATGCGGACATGACGAAGCTTGGGTGGCCCGTCGCGCAACCCAGGTTCACCAGGCGCCCCTCAGCCAGAAGAATAATCCGTCGTCCATCAGGGAAGATGACGTGATCGACCTGCGGTTTGATGTTTTCCCATTCAAACTGCCGCAAATGCGCCACATCGATTTCGTTGTCGAAGTGGCCAATGTTGCAGACGATGGCCTGATCTTTCATTTTTTCGAGCTGCGCACCGTTGATGACATTAAAGTTGCCGGTGGCAGTAACGAAGATATCGACCTGATCGATGACATCTTCCAGGCGTACAACGCGATAACCTTCCATTGCCGCTTGTAGCGCGCAAATCGGATCGATTTCTGTGATCCAGACAGTGGCGCCAAGCCCGCGCAGGCTTTGAGCGCTGCCTTTACCAACATCGCCGTAGCCACAAACGAGCGCGACTTTGCCCGCAATCATGACGTCGGTGGCACGCTTGATGCCGTCGACCAGCGACTCGCGACATCCATATAGGTTGTCAAACTTAGATTTGGTCACCGAGTCATTCACGTTGATCGCAGGACACGCGAGCTTGCCGTCGCGCGCCATCTCATACAGTCGTTTTACGCCTGTCGTGGTCTCTTCAGAAATGCCCCGAACGGCTTCCATCAGAGCCGGGTATTTGTCATGCATTAGTGTCGTCAAGTCACCGCCATCATCGAGAATCATGTTCGGTGTCCAACCTTCTGGACCGTTAATGGTCTGCTCAACGCACCACCAATACTCGTCTTCGCTTTCGCCTTCCCAGGCAAACACCGGAACGCCGGTCGCGGCGATAGCCGCCGCCGCTTGATCTTGCGTTGAAAAGATATTGCACGAAGACCACCGAACCTCTGCGCCCAGCGCTGTCAGTGTTTCGATCAACACCGCGGTTTGGATCGTCATGTGGAGGCAGCCGGCGATACGTGCACCTTTAAGCGGCTGCGATTCGCCATACTCTGCTCGAAGCGCCATCAAGCCCGGCATTTCTGTTTCGGCAATCGCGATTTCCTTGCGGCCCCATTCGGCCAATTTCATATCGGCGACTTTGTAATCGCTACCAGCGACAGCTGCGGCGTTCGTGCTCATTGTTTGATTCCTTTGTGTTTGGTGTTCCGGCGTTCAATCGATCATGCGTCGTCGCGCAAGGCGTCGGCCATGTCAGTTCGCTCCCAAGATAAGTCAAGGTCGCTGCGCCCGAAGTGCCCATAGGCGGCGGTCGGTCTGTAAATAGGACGGATAAGATCGAGAGACGTGAGGATGCCCCATGGCGTCAAATCGAAGTGATGGTTGACGAGCTCCGTCAGGCGCGACTCGGAGACGGTGCTCGTGCCGAATGTGTGGACGGTAACCGACGTGGGTTCCGCAACGCCAATAGCGTAGGACAGTTGGACCTCACAACGTTCGGCGAGTCCGGCGGCCACAATGTTTTTTGCGACATAGCGAGCCGCATACGCAGCTGACCGGTCGACCTTTGACGGGTCTTTACCCGAGAAAGCCCCGCCGCCATGACGAGCTGCGCCACCGTAGGTATCGACGATAATCTTACGACCCGTCAGTCCAGCATCGCCGACTGGGCCACCGATGACGAAATTTCCGGTCGGATTGATGTGGTACTTCGTGTTGGCGTCGAGCCACTGCTCCGGCAACACAGGCTTGATGATCAGTTCACGTACCGCCTCTGTGAGGTCGGCATGGCTCACATCGGGCGCGTGCTGCGTCGAAAGAACAATGGCGTCGATGGCGACGGGCTTGTCATCTTCGTATCGGAATGTGAGCTGACTCTTCGCATCTGGGCGCAGCCAATCGAGCTCTCCCGACTTCCGAACCTCAGCTTGGCGACGCACCAACCGGTGTGCGAATTCAATCGGAGCGGGCATCAGCACGTCGGTTTCGTTGTTCGCGTAACCGAACATGAGACCTTGGTCGCCAGCGCCTTGTTTGGCCTTCTCTTCGCGATCAACACCTTGAGCGATATCGCCAGACTGTTTTCCGATCGCATTGAGTACCGCGCAAGACTGGCCGTCGAAGCCCATATCGGAGCTGTTGTAGCCGATGTCCAGTACCACTTCTCGGATCAGCGCTTCGATATCAACCCAGGCGTTCGTCGTGATTTCGCCCGCCACGAGCACCATGCCGGTCTTGACCAAGGTTTCGCACGCCACTCTTGCTTCATCGTCTTTGGTGAGGATCGCGTCAAGGATCGCATCGGAGATTTGATCAGCGACTTTATCTGGGTGTCCTTCCGACACCGATTCGGAAGTGAAGAGATAAGCGTTAGACATTGAGGAAAGCCTTGGTTAAACGTCGAGCTGCGCTGGCCATGGAGATTATTGGGTCCGCGCTGCGCAAATCACCCGGACGATGAGAAAGGCGGGCATGAATTTGCCACGCCGAATTATGTTATTCGCTACGAAAAACGCTCGGGAGTATAACAAGTATCGCTTGCCGTTTGAAAAGCCTCCCACGTTCCCGAGAAGGGCGCTTGCCCGACATTCGCCAAAAGGCGACAATGCGCGGCACAAAAATCCAAGAGAATGACTATGTCGCAAGGTGAGAATGGGGTAGGCAGTGTGAGCCGACGTGATTTGGCGAACGCAATTAGGGCACTGTCGATGGATGCGGTGCAGGCTGCGAACTCTGGGCATCCAGGGGCTCCGATGGGCATGGCGGACATAGCGGAAGTCCTCTGGAATGACTTCCTGAAGCACAACCCATCGAATCCGCGCTGGTGGGATCGTGATCGCGTGGTGTTGTCTAACGGCCACGGGTCGATGCTCCTATATGCGTTGTTACACCTGTCGGGTTACCCATTGCCGATGCAGCAGCTTCGTGACTTCCGTCAGCTGGGCGCGCATACCGCAGGCCATCCCGAACGTGATTTGGACATCGGTATCGAAACGACGACCGGACCTCTTGGGCAGGGGATTACCAACGCGGTCGGTATGGCGTTGGCTGAAAAACAACTCGCCGCTACATTCAATAAGGACGGCTTCGATATTGTTGATCATTTCACCTATGTGTTTGTCGGTGACGGCTGCCTGATGGAGGGTATTTCTCACGAAGCCTGTTCTCTCGCCGGCACGCAGAAGCTTGGCAAGTTGATTTGCCTTTACGATGACAATGGCATCTCCATCGACGGCGATGTTGAAGGCTGGTTTACGGATGATACGCCCGCGCGATTCGAAGCCTATGGGTGGCAGGTGATCGATGATGTCGATGGCCATGATGCGACGGCAATCCACAAGGCGATTGCCAAAGCGCGTGCGGAAACCGACAAGCCGAGCCTGATATGTTGCAAAACCGTGATCGGTTTCGGTGCGCCAAACAAACAGGGTACTGCGGCTACGCATGGCGCACCGCTTGGCGATGAGGAGATTGCCGCGGCTCGCGAAACACTGGGTTGGCACCACGCGCCGTTCGATATTCCTCCGGCGATACGGTCGGGCTGGGACGCTCGCAGCAAAGGCAAACAGATCGAGGATGGTTGGCAACAAACGTTCGCGGCCTACGCGAAAGCGCATCCGGATGCGGCGAATGAGCTCAAGCGCCGGATGCAGGGCGACCTTCCAGCGGGTTGGACTGGGTTATGCGAGCAAGCGATGTTGGCAACCCAGGAAGCGGGTGAGTCGGTTGCGACGCGAAAGGCCTCGCTGCTCGCACTGAATCATCTTGCGCCTTCGATGCCCGAGATGATCGGCGGTTCCGCTGATTTGACGGGTTCCAACTGCACCTGGCATAGCGATTCCTCGGTGCTGGATGCGGCCAATCCGGGTGGCAACTATGTGAATTACGGCGTGCGTGAATTTGCTATGACAGCTATCGGTAACGGTATGGCACTGCATGGCGGTGTCAGGCCCTATGCCGGCACGTTCCTAACGTTTTCGGACTATGCGCGCAACGCGGTTCGGATGGCGGCGTTGATGGACTGCCCGAACATCATGGTTTACACCCATGATTCGATCGGGCTTGGCGAAGATGGTCCGACCCACCAGCCGGTTGAGCATGTGGCCAGCCTTCGCTTGATTCCGAATCTCGATGTTTGGCGGCCAGCCGATACTCTCGAGACTTTGGTTGCCTGGATCGCGGCCATCGAGCACCGGGCGACGCCGACAGCCTTGGTGCTCACGCGACAGGGCTTGCCATTCCAGCAGCGCAGTGCCGCGCAGCTGAAGGACGTGATGCGCGGTGGTTATGTGCTTAGCGATCATGAATCCGCTGATTTGACGTTGATTGCGACTGGATCTGAGCTTGATTTGGCGGTGAAGGCCGCTGCGGCTTTAGCGACTGATGGTATTCACGCACGGGTGGTTTCAATGCCTTGTGTTGAGCGTTTTGCTTTGCAAAACAATGACTACCAGACTGCAGTGCTCGGCGAGTCCGGACGTCCGAGAATCGCCATAGAGGCCGGCGTCACTAATTTTTGGTGGCGATACGTAGGGGATCGCGGCGACGTGATTGGTATTGACGAGTTCGGTGCCTCAGCACCGGCAGCTCAGCTATTTGAGAAATACGGGTTCACCGTTGACAATGTGGTGGCTCGGGCGAAACAGTTGCTCAGTGGCTAAACCACGCTGCGGCTTGGGACACGATTGGAGAGATTAAGATGACGATTAAAGTAGGGATTAACGGTTACGGCCGTATCGGCAGAAACGTTTTGCGTGCGATTTACGAAAGCAACCGCCGCAGTGAATTGCAGGTGGTTGGTGTGAACGACCTGGGTGATGCCGAAACGAATGCGTATCTGACTCGCTTCGATACGGCTCACGGTAAATTCCCAGGCACGGTTGAAGTGCAGGGAAACCACATGATCGTCAATGGCGACAAGATTCGCGTCACCGCGGAGCGCGACCCCGCCAAGTTACCGTGGGCGGAGCTTGGTGTAGACGTCGTTTTGGAATGCACCGGCATTTTTAGAACGAAAGAGAAAGCATCGGCGCACATCGAAGCGGGTGCGAAAAAAGTAGTGATCTCAGCGCCGTCGGGTAGCGAGGTTGATGCGACGATCGTCTATGGCGTCAACCACGATACGCTGACGAAGGATGACGTGGTGGTCTCCAATGCAAGCTGTACGACGAACTGTCTCGCGCCGCTCGCCAAGCCGCTGAACGATGCGATTGGTATCGAGCATGGAATCATGACGACGATTCACGCTTACACCAACGATCAAGTTCTAACAGACGTGTTCCACAAAGATCTGCGCCGAGCGCGGTCTGCGACGATGTCGATGATCCCAACAAAGACCGGTGCAGCCGCAGCGGTAGGTCTTGTTCTGCCAGAGCTTGCTGGCAAGCTTGATGGGTTCGCCGTGCGCGTACCGACAATCAATGTGTCGATGGTCGATTTGTCATTCGTGGCGAGTCGTGAAACGAGCATCGATGAGATTAACGAGGTACTGAAAGCCGCAAGCGAAGGGCCAATGAAAGGCATTCTCGATTATTCGGATGGACCATTGGTGTCGATCGATTTCAACCACAACCCAGCATCGTCAAGCTATGACGCGACGCTGACGAAAGTGATGCAAGGCACGCTTGTCAAAGTCTGCTCTTGGTATGACAACGAGTGGGGCTTCTCTAACCGTATGCTGGACACTGCACAGGCGCTGATCAAGGCGGCTGGCTAAGCAGCATCGAATGCGACTATTAGGCGGGCAAGGTACGCTTTGCCCGCCTTTTTATTGAGTTGAAAGAATCAGGGGCTAGTGGAATGGATGTAATCAAAATGGCGGATCTCGATTTGGCCGCCAAGCGCGTGTTGATTCGAGAAGATCTGAATGTACCGCTGAAAGATGGTGTGATCACCTCCGACAAACGCATTCAAGCCGCCATACCCACATTGAAACTGGCTTTAGAAAAAGGCGCGGCGGTCATTGTCATGTCGCACCTTGGACGACCAGTCGAAGGGCAGACTGAGTCACAGTTTTCACTCGCGCCAGTAGCAGAGCATTTGAGTACATTGCTCGGACAAACGGTGACGCTGGTGAGCGATTGGCTCGATGGTGTATCGGTGGCACCGGGCGAAATCGTATTGTGCGAGAACGTTCGTTTTAATGTGGGCGAGAAGGCATCAGATGAGACACTTGCCAGGCGCATGGCTGACCTTGCCGATGTATTTGTGATGGATGCTTTCGGCACGGCGCATCGTGACCAAGCCAGCACAGCGGGTGTTGCACGATTTGCTAAGGTTGCTGCCGCAGGGCCATTGCTGGTCGCTGAGCTCGAGGCACTTGGGAAAGCGTTGACGGCCCCCGAGCGCCCGGTGTTGGCCTTGGTCGGTGGATCGAAAGTCTCGACCAAACTGACAGTCTTAGAGTCTTTATCCAACATCGTCGATCAGTTGGTCGTTGGCGGCGGAATCGCGAACACCTTCATCGCAGCCGAGGGACATGGCGTCGGTGCGTCGCTGCATGAGCCGGAACTCATCAGTACGGCGGCGACACTGGCTTCGGCAGCCAACGGCGCGACGATTCCGGTCCCGACAGATGTTGTCGTCGCAAGCGAGTTTTCTGAACATGCAGCCGCGCGTACTTGTGCCGTCGCTGAGGTGAAAGACGGCGAAATGATTCTGGATATCGGGCCGGACACCGCGAATACCCTGGCGGATCTGATTCGTCAGGCGGGTACGATCATTTGGAACGGCCCGGTTGGCGTATTCGAATTTCCGGCATTTTCCAATGGTACGCGCGTGATCGCTGAGGCGATCGCCGATAGTCAGGCGTTTTCTATTGCGGGAGGCGGCGACACGTTAGCTGCTATCGATCAGTTCGGGGTTACGGACGGGATTAGTTACATCTCGACGGGCGGCGGCGCGTTCCTCGAGTTCGTCGAGGGTAAGGAGCTGCCCGCGGTAGCGGCCTTAATCGCATCCAAACAGGCCGCAACGGCATAAATATACGGTAGCATTCGAGCCATTGGGGGGTTCGTTAATACTGACAAGAGTACGGGGACTATGATCAGAAGAACCAAAATCGTTGCAACACTTGGGCCGGCCACCGACGATGATTCGGTACTACGCCGGATGATTGAAAATGGGCTGGACGTCGTGCGAATGAACTTCTCGCATGGCAGTGGCGATGTGCTTGCAGAGCGTTGTGAGCGCGTGCGTGAAATCTCGGCGGAGCTTGGAAAGTCGATCGCCATTCTGGGCGATTTGCAGGGACCTAAGATTCGAATCAGCCGTTTCAAAGATGGCCCGGTCGAACTGGTTAATGGTGCCGAATTTTTCCTAGACCCAACACTCGATAGTCGAGCGGGGGATATCCATGGCGTCTCGATCGCTTACCCAGAATTAGCTGATGATGTCGCGATCGATGACGTGCTGTTGCTCAATGATGGGCAGATTGCTTTGCGCGTGACTGGGATCGAGGGCACGCGAGTCAATACTGTCGTGACCCAAGGCGGCATGCTTTCCGACAAGAAAGGCATCAACAAACAAGGCGGTGGATTGTCAGCCCCCGCGCTCACCGAAAAAGACGAGTTGGATATTCAAACAGCAGCTGATCTTGGGTTTGATTATCTGGCCGTGTCTTTCGTGCGAAATGCATCGGACATCCGGCAGGCAAGGGCGCTGTTTGAGGCGGCAGGCGGTTTCGGGAAAATCGTTGCCAAGGTTGAGCGTACAGAAGCGATCGACAACATCGACCAAATCGTTGATGCAAGCGATGTCATCATGGTTGCGCGCGGCGACCTTGGCGTGGAAATGGGCTATGCGGAACTGACGGGTCTGCAAAAACAGATCATTCGGAAAACACGCTACGGGAACAAGATCGCAATTACCGCGACCCAAATGATGGAGTCGATGATCGAGAACCGTATTCCAACACGCGCGGAAGTCTCCGACGTTGCCAACGCCGTTATGGATGGTACGGACGCTGTGATGCTTTCGGCAGAGACTGCTGTTGGCAAATATCCCGCCGAGGTGATCGCCGCGATGTCGGAAGTCTGTAGCGGCGCGGAAAAATACCAAACACACCGTTACAGAGCATCGCATCGCGAAGCGGATAGCTTTCATCTCGTTGATGAGACGATTGCGATGGCGACCATGTATGCCGCGAATCACTTGTCGGTTAAGGCCATCATCGCATTGACCGAATCGGGTTCGACGACCTTATGGATGTCGCGCATTCGATCAGATATACCGGTTTTCGCATTCACGCGACACGAGCGAACACGCCGACGCGTTACGCTTTATCGAGGCGTGTATCCGGTTGATTTCGACATTACACATACCAATTCGGTACGGGTTTACAACGAGGTTTGTAGCCGCTTGTACGAACTCGGGTTCGTCGAACCCGGTGATCGGGTGATTTTCACCAAAGGCGATCTGAGTGGCGTTTCAGGCGGTACCAACGCACTGAAGATCATCGAGGTCCCGGATGCTGATATCATGACGAGTCAAACAAAGAGCAGGAAGACTACATGAGCGATAAGCGCTTTGAGGGTACGCGGGATTATATCGCGACCGATGATTTGATGATGGCGGTCAACGCCGGTGTGACGCTTCAGCGACCGATTCTCGTGAAAGGAGAGCCCGGTACCGGCAAGACAATGTTGGCCGAGGAGGTCGCGAAATCGCTCGGTATGCCGCTCTTCGAATGGCACATCAAGTCTACGACCAAAGCGCAGCAAGGGCTTTATGAGTACGATGCGGTTGCCCGGCTTAGAGACTCGCAACTCGGTAACGAGAAAGTCAACGACATCGCGAATTACATTCTCAAAGGCAGCCTCTGGCGCGCGTTCGAATCCGAAACGCAGCCTGTTCTTTTGATCGATGAAATCGATAAAGCGGATATCGAGTTTCCGAACGACCTCTTACGTGAGCTTGATCGGATGGCCTTCACGGTCTACGAGACCCAGGAAACCATCGAGGCGCGTCACCGGCCAATCATCATCATCACCAGTAATAACGAAAAAGAACTGCCGGACGCGTTTCTTCGTCGCTGTTTCTTTCACTACATTAAGTTCCCGGACGAAGCCACGATGGCACGGATCGTCGATGTGCATTTCCCGGACCTCAAAAAGAACCTACTGCGTGAGGCACTCAACTGTTTCTACGAAGTTCGTGAGACGCCTGGCCTTAAGAAAAAGCCATCGACCTCCGAGTTACTCGATTGGATCAAGCTGCTGCTGGCTGAGGATATTCCACCAGAGGCGCTGCGTGCAGAGGATAAATCCAAAGCGATTCCTCCGTTGTATGGCGCGTTGTTGAAGAACGAGCAAGATGTGCATTTGTTCGAACAGCTCGTGTTTTTGAATCGCGCCAAACGCTAGCCGCGGCACGTCACTATGCTTATCCGCTTTTTTTACATGCTTCGTGATGCTGGCGTAAAAACGTCGGTCACGGAGCTGCTGACACTGCTGTCAGCGATGAAAGCGGGCCTCGCTGGCACGAGTGTCGAGCAGTTTTATTTTTTGGCGCGTGCTTGCATGGTCAAGGACGAGACGCAGTTCGACCGATTCGACAAGGTATTCGCGGCCCACTTTCAAGGTATCGAGCAGGCATTCCAGGAGTTAACAGCGCATGTGCCTGAAGATTGGCTTGCACATGTGGCATCGCTGAGCCTGACGGATGAAGAACGCGAGAAAATTGAGTCGCTCGGTGGTTTCGATGAGTTAATGGAAGCGCTTCAAGAGCGCCTGCGTGAACAAGAGGAAAGGCACGAAGGCGGCGACAAATGGATTGGCACCGGTGGCACATCACCATTCGGTGTTGGTGGATTCAATCCAGAAGGCGTGCGTATCGGCGAGCAGAACGGGGGCGGCAGCCGTCGGGGTGTTAAAGTGTGGGATCGACGCGAATATCAAAACCTTGATGATAGTGTTGAGCTCGGCACGAGAAACATTAAGCTAGCGCTCCGCAAGCTTCGGCGGTTTGCACGAGAAGGCGCGGCGGATCAGCTCGATCTTGACGATACCATTCGCTCGACGGCGCGGAACGCTGGCTACTTGGATATCAAAATGGTGCCCGAGAGGCACAATGCCATCAAAGTGCTGCTGTGTCTCGATGTCGGTGGCTCGATGGATGACCACGTGCGTGTGTGCGAGGAGATGTTCTCAGCCGCGAGCAGCGAGTTTAAGCATCTCGAGTATTTCTATTTCCATAACTTCGTCTATGAGAGTCTTTGGAAAGACAATCGGCGTCGCCATTCAGAACGGATACCGCTCAGCGAAATCCTCAATAAGTATGGCCCCGACTACAAACTCATCTTCGTTGGCGATGCCACGATGAGCCCCTACGAAATTGTTTACGCCGGCGGAAGCGTCGAGCATTGGAACGATGAACCTGGCGCGGCATGTATCCAGCGACTATTGAATGCCTATCCCAAGGCGATCTGGCTGAATCCGGAGCCTATCCAACGTTGGCCGCACACACCATCTGTCAAGATCACGCAAGAGTTGATGGAGGATCGAATGTATCCATTGACGGTCAGTGGGCTTGACCAAGGCATCAAGCGTCTGCAATAGGGCTCTTAGGTAACTCTCGCCATGAGTGACTCTCTGATCAACACCGACAACAAGCTTGCGCTGGTGTTACCAGGTGGCGGCGCTCGCGGCGCATTCCAAGTCGGTGTCTTGAAAGCCATTTCTGAACTGATGTCACCGCGGTCGCGGAATCCGTTCCGCATTTTGAGCGGTACTTCGGCCGGCGCCATCAACTCTGTCGTGCTGGCGAGCAAGGCGCAACGGTTTCACTTCGCTGTTGCCGAGCTTGAGCGTGTGTGGGCGAGTTTCGAGACCGGAAGCGTCTATCGTTCGGATGGATTAACCATGTTCAAGAGCAGCATGCATTGGCTAGCTGCACTCGTATTTGGTGGCTTAGGCGTGAGCAACCCGCGATCACTCTTGGACAATGCGCCACTAAGAGCGTTGCTGTCGCGCAACGTCCGTTTTCCGCGCATTCAGGCAGCAATCGATAGAGGATTCTTGGATGCCGTCGCAGTGACCGCGGCCGGTTACGGCTCGTCGCGTTCTGTGACATTTTTCCAAGGCACCGAGACCTGTTTGCCCTGGCAGCGAACCCGCCGCGGTGGACGACGTGCGACGCTGAATCTCGATCATTTGATGGCGAGTATCGCCGTTCCGATGATCTTCCCGCCGGTTCGTATTGGTCCTGAATATTTTGGTGATGGTGCCATGCGCCAGGCGACGCCATTGTCGCCGGCGGTGCACCTCGGCGCCCAACGTATCCTTGTGATTGGTGTCCGTGATGAAATGGCAGACCGAGTCGACGATCAGGGTCAGGAGCCAGAATTCCCCGGTTTCGGTCAAATTGCAGGTTACGTTCTCGATACGCTGTTTCTCGATGGGTTGTATTCTGATCTCGAGCGATTAGCGCGCATCAATGGCCTGATCGACGCGATGCCGAAAACAAGCTCAAACGAGCTCGCATCGCGAATGCGCAAAATTGACACAATGGTCGTCTTGCCGAGTGTCGACCTGCGCGAATTGGCCATCCGTCATATCCGCGAACTGCCGCGCGGCGTAAGACTGTTGCTGAGTGGTGTGGGCGGCGGCAAGGAAGGGCGACTTCTCAGTTTCCTGTTGTTCGAGAGCGGCTATACAAGAGCCTTGATCAAACAAGGTTACGAGGATGCGATGCGCGTGAAAGATGAGCTGCGTGACTTCGTTATGGGCGCGGATGTGCCGACGTTGACGGCGCCTGAGCCAGTCAGCCATGATTTATCAGGCGTTTACCCGGTTCCTGAGTTCGATGGCATTTAAGCGCTGGGCGAATGTTCTTACAGTAGGAACCAAGCGCCGAGTGCCAGGAACAAGCCATAGCCGACCACATCAGTAATCGTCGTCAATATCACGCCGCCCGCTAGCGCTGGGTCGACATTCAATCGCTTTAAAATCAGCGGAATTGAGAAGCCACACAATGCAGCGACAACAAGATTGCTGGCCAGCGCGATCGCGACGATCAAGCCGATTTCCCAGGTGTCAAACCAAACCGTCGTGACAATCGCGACAAGCACCGCCCAAAAAGCCCCGTTAATAAGACCGACGGCAAACTCACGACGCAAGACCGCCAGCGCATTGCCGGCTTCGATTTGACCAAGCGCGATCGCCCTTGTGATGATCGTTAGGGACTGCGTACCGGCAACGCCGCCCATGCTTGGGACAATCGGCATCAGTACAGCGAGGAGAACGACCTTATCGATCGTTTCCTGGAACAAGTCGACAACACTCGCTGCAAGGAAGGCCGTTAGCAGGTTGACCCCTAACCAGAAGGCGCGACGTTGGGCACTCTGAAACACCGGTGCGAATAAGTCGTGGTCTTCGTCAAGACCAGCGGCTCCCATCAGAGAGTGCTCTGCTTCTTCGCGAATGACGTCGACCACGTCATCAACGGTGATACGACCCACCAGCATGCCGTCATCGCCAACGACAGCGACCGACAAAAGATCGCGGTCTTCAAATAGTCGAACGACTTCGGCCGATGGTGCTAGCGCATTAACCGCCGTCGCATCCGCTTCCATCAGATCTTCAACCAATGCACCAGGCTCTGCGACAAGCAAGGCGGTAATCGGCAGCATGCCAACAAAGTGATCATCCCGATCAACGACGATCAGTGAATCGGTTCGATCGGGTAGTGCGGAATGGGCACGAAGATATCGTAGTACGACCTCGACAGTCACGTCACGACGAACGGTCGTCGTATCGGTATCCATCAGCCCGCCGGCGCTATCCTCCGGATACGCGAGGACTTCGCGCAGGCGCTGGCGATCTTGGCTATCCATCGCGCGGATGACTTGCTGCGTAATGGCTTCGGGAAGATCAACGACGAGATCGGCTAGGTCGTCGACTGCCATGCCCTCGGTCGCCGCAACCAATTGCGCGGCGTCCATCGCATTGATCAGCCCGTCGCGGACATCGTCAGCCAGCTCGACCAATACTTCACCTTCGGCGTCTCGGTCGACAAGTTCCCAGACCAAGCGCCGCTCTGCCATCGGCAGTGATTCCAGCAAACGGGCAATTTCCCCCGGACGCAAGCCGGCGACCATGCGACGCGCGGGGCGCATGGTACCGCTCTCGAGTGCTTCGCGAAGCGCGCTAAGCACTGATGGTTCGTTGCTAGCAGGATGATCCATGTCGCTCCGTCCGTTGCTGGGCTGCGAGGGGCTTGCGCGAGCAGCGCGCCAAGTTTAGCGTGGCAGCGCACATAAGTCAGGGAGTTACAGTCGAGCTAGCGGACCTTCGATGGACCGCGCATGGTCGTACCGGGCCTTGCGGCCGTAAGATCAAGTGAACGGAAGATCTCGTCGAGCGATCAGTTCCTGGTGTCGTACCGTGACCATCGGGTACTGCGCACGCAAGGCGCTAGCGACGCGTTCCGCCATATAGACAGACCGATGTTGGCCGCCGGTGCAACCAATGCCAATTGTCAGGTAGCTACGGCTGAAATTTTGGAAGGCGGGAATCCACTCGAGCAAGAAATCGACGATGCTCTTCTCCATCGCGTTCACCAGTGGCTTTTCTTCGAGGAATCTCGCGACGGTTGCATCAAGACCCGTATGTTCGCGCAGCGTAGGCTCCCAATAGGGATTCGGTAAACACCGCAGGTCAAAAACGTAATCCACGTCTCTTGGCAGCCCGTGTTTGAACCCAAATGACTCGACGAGGATGGATAGCTGGTGTGGCTCGCGTCCAGCAATTCGATTGCGGATTTCATCTCGGAGGTCGTAGACACTCGTGCGAGTAGTGTCGATGACAAGGTCTGCCAGGTTCAGAATCGGCATGAGGCGCGCACGTTCTTGCGCGATGGCATCACGTAACGACACATCGTTGACCGCAAGGGGGTGTTTGCGTCGCGTCTCACTGAAACGTTTAAGCAAGGTGTTGTCGTCGGTTTTCAGGAACAGGATTTCGCAATGCGCGCCCGCGGCGCGAACCGCATCAATGTGACTTCGGAGCTCCTGGATGTCTGTCGACTTGTTTCTGGCGTCGACGCCTATGGCCACTTTATCACCGTGGGGCGTATCGTCGGCTTCGAGATCGCGCATTAGTGTCGGCAGCAAAGACAAGGGCAGGTTGTCTACACAGAAATAACCGAGGTCTTCCATGGTGTTCAGCGCAACGCTTCGACCAGACCCGGATAGACCGCTGACAATCACGATTCTCATGAAAGACCACCGGCAGCTTTGTCGCCGTCATCGACCGCTGCGCACGCACGAAGAATGGCGAGAATCTCAGTTGCATCATCAGCGCTACGAAGCGCATCGCACACCGGCTGGGTCATCATGCGAGCGGCCAGTCCTTGCAGCGCTATGTCGTGTCGCTCGCTGGTCGTCAGCGGCAGTACAAAACAGAACAACAAATCAACGTGCGGCGCGTCTTGACTGTCGAAGTCGACAGCTGTCTTTAGGCGAGCAAACACACCGACCGGCGCAGATGCTGTCGCTAGTCTCGCGTGCGGCATGGCAAGGCCGAAATCGGCTGCTGTGCAGCCTAAACGCTCTCGCTCGATCAGCGCTTCGAACACCGCGTCTCTATCAAGCCCTGACGCGCTTCCTGATAGGTGTTCGCTGAGTAGTTCCAGCACGTGTTTCTTGCTGCTGGCTTCCATGTCGATGAGCACATCGTTTAGGGCCAGTGATTCGGCAACAGTGAGTGGCATGTCGGTGGGGTGATCGCCGTCAGAAAGGCTTCGCTTCAAGCAAAATGGTAAATGAAGGCCGGGAGGGTCAAACCCGCCCGGCCTTAGGAATTTTCTCGAATTATGCCACTGTCGTGGAGTCAGGCAAGTGGTAGGCCACCCTTCTTAACAGAATTTGCGTCGAAACGACTCTGTTTTTGCTTGAACTTGAGTATCTGTCTATCCAGTTTGTCCGCTAGGCCATCAATTGCTGCGTACATATTTTCTTCCGTAGCTTCCGCATGAACCTGTGCCCCTGGCAGGTTTGCCGTCGCTTCCGCCTTGTGTCTCAGTTTCTCGACCGTAAGAACACAGTGGACGGTGGTCACGCTGTCTGCGTGCTTTTCGATCCGATGAAACTTGCTGCCGACATACTTCCTGAGTGCGGCAGAGACATCGACATGATGACCCGTTACGTTTAACTGCATAGTGAACTCCTTGAGCTGATTAAGTTTTAGAGTGGTGGTGTGGGCCCTCCTTAGTTTTGCCCAATTTATATAAAAAACAGAGCCTTACGCTCTTCTAGCTGGCCGGATTAAAAAAACCGACGTCTTGATAATGCGCCGATTGCAAACCGCACGCAAGTAAGGAGTCCACAGCCCTTGAACTGCGGTAATTTCGCGATTATTTCGGCGGACGAACGCGCCGTTCGGAGGATGATGGGATGTTCATGGCTTCGCGATATTTGGCAACGGTGCGTCTTGCGACCTGAACACCGTCCTCTTTCAGCAAAGCGGCTAACTTACTGTCGCTCAGCGGCTTTGCCGGGTTCTCAGCGCTGATCAGCTTGCGAATCTTCGCCCGAACGGCCACAGACGACTGTTCGTCGCCATCGGTGGTGGACACGTGTGATGAGAAGAAGTACTTAAAATCCAGCACACCGCGTGGCGTATGCATGTATTTGTTGTTGGTGACGCGCGAAACCGTTGACTCGTGCATTTCAATCGCATCCGCGATGTCACGCAGAATCATCGGCTTCATCGCTTCTTCGCCGTGTTCGAAGAAGTCAATTTGTCGCTCGACGATCGTGCTAGCCACCTTAAACAGCGTGTCATTGCGTATCTCAAGACTACGCACAAGCCAGCGCGCTTCTTGTAATTGTGCTCGCAACACAGAGTGTTCACTGTTTCCGCGCAACAGCGCCGCATATTGTTGGTTGACCTGCAGACGAGGGACGCCTGACGGGCTGATTTCGACGATCCAGCGCCCATCCACCTTGCGGACGAATACGTCGGGTATGACGTACTCGGTTCGCGCGCCATTGACTGCTTGTCCGGGTTTGGGATGACAGCTTTTGATCAGCGCTAGTGCATCGTCAAGACAATCATCATCGACCGATAGCCGACGTCGCAATTGGCTGTAATTTTGGTCCGCCACAAGCGGTAGGAAATCATCAGCGATACGTCGCGCGACAGTGAGGCCTGGCGTGTTTTCGGGGTAGGGCGCCAGCTGCAGCGCAATGCACTCTGTCAGCGAACGTGCGCCAATGCCGAGTGGATCAAAGCGCTGTATCTTCACCAACACGCGTTCAATTTGACTGAGCGTTAACGCTTCATCGGCAACCACTTCATTAATTTCTTCGAGCGTCTCGAACAGGTAGCCGTCATCATCGATCGCGTCGATGATGGCCTCACCAATGATTCGCTCTTCACTGGTAAAGCTCTCAGTTTCCAGTTGGTGTAGCAGGTGTTCTCTCAGTGTCTCATCACGATCATCTGCGAAATCGGCCATCGACCGCTCGCCCCGATTGGAGAAGCTCGAATCTTGACCTCGCCCGACATCTCGCCAGGAGTCGTCTGAGGCCGTCAGTGTGCGTACCTCGGCGGTATTCGCCGCATCGACTTTAGGCGCGTCTGGCAGGTCTTCCATCTCCAGCATCACATTGGATTCGAGCGCCTCTTGAATTTGCTGGTTGAGATCCATCACCGGCAATTGCAGCAACTTAATAGCCTGCTGCAGCTGCGGGGTCATTGTCAGAGACTGACCGAGCTTGAGTTGTAGTGATGGTTTGAGCAAGTCGCGAGTTCCCTATGCTGCTGGCACTAGACTATCAGATGCGGACGGATCCGAGGTGACGATAGTCACAGCTTTTTGATCAGCTGCCACTAGCCGTCGGCTGAGGGGTATTTTCCGTAAAGGTCATTCAGTACACAACTGTCGCCAGTGTGCGTCATCACAACTTAAAATCGTCCCCGAGATAGACTTCTCGGACATGCTGGTTTTCAAGGATATCTTTTGGTTCGCCTTCGGCGATTAAGCTGCCGTCACTGAGAATGTAGGCGTGACCACAGATCCCCAAGGTCTCGCGTACGTTATGGTCGGTGATCAGAACACCGATGCCACGTTCCGTGAGGTGGCGGATGGTTCTTTGGATGTCGATTACGGAAATCGGATCGACCCCTGCAAAGGGCTCATCCAGCAGAATGAAGCGAGGCTCGGCAGCGAGTGCGCGCGCAATTTCAACCCGTCGCCGTTCGCCGCCAGATAGACTCATCCCTAGGCTTGTCCGTACATGACCGATGTGCAACTCGTCTAGCAGTTGTTCCAATTTATCGGCACGTTCGGCGCGACGCAGATCGCCTCGGGCTTCGAGCACGGCGAGGATGTTGTCCTCGACACTTAGCTTTCTAAAGATGGATGCCTCTTGAGGCAGATAGCCAAGGCCCAGTCTCGAGCGTTTGTGCATCGG
The DNA here is from genome assembly GCA_039700805.1 of Pseudomonadota bacterium. Lineage (GTDB taxonomy): Bacteria > Pseudomonadota > Gammaproteobacteria > Steroidobacterales > Woeseiaceae > CALBPI01. The sequence continues at coordinate 18,758 of JBCAZE010000030.1, forward strand.
CTCATGCGTCAGGTCTTGACCGTCCAACAGAATCCGTCCTCGATCTGACGCGACTAGGCCCACGATCATGTAAAACGCTGTTGTTTTACCCGCGCCGTTTGGACCGAGTAAGCCGACCACTTCACCACTCTTGATCTCGAGCGAAATGCCTCGAACAACATCTCGAAACTTGTACTTCTTGGCGATGTCCTCGACGCTCAGGATGCTCATGATTCACCGTCGCCCAAAGGTGCGCTATCACCGTCTTCTTCCGGTGGCTGCACGGTGATTCGAACGCGCTCACCATTATCGCTATCGCCTTCGAAAATGATCTTCTGCGCTGTGACGTTGTAAATCAGTGTTTTGCCCGTGACTTCATTGTCGGCATTTCGTATCCGCGCATTGTCAATGAACCGAACAGTGTTGCCTTCGAAGTCGTAGTCAAATTTATCCGCCGCTCCCTCTATTTGTTCACCAGTGGTTGCGTTGATGTCAGAAAACTCGGCGGGACTTCCATTCACTTTGGCGCTGATCAGTTCGTTGTTGAGAAAACGGATCGTTGCGCTTTCGGCTCGGATACGCGTCTCGCCCACATCGATCTCGACGTTACCACTGAACGACCATTCGCTATCCGCAAAGCTGCGACTGGCCGACGATTCGGCAGCGCGTGCTTGTATACGCGTAGCGCCTTGGGTGATACGAAGATTGCGGTGCATCATCCGTCCGGACGCGAGGTCCAATGTGCTTTGATCCGAGTCAATATCGATGGGCAGCTGACGGTCGAGCGCAGCTCGCTGTGCAACTGCATCACCCGCCATTATCCCAAATAGCAGGTAAAACAGTGCCAACACTGATCTAAGGTTTAAATTGTCCACGTACGTTTGACCTGAGTTCTACCGTATCGTTCGTAAGTGACGCGCGCATGCCAGTAGCTAGCAAACGACCCATGCCCATATCAAAACTCACTGTCTCGTTCGTTTGTACGATATTGGCGACCGCATCAAATGTTAACGCGTCCGTCGTCATTGTCATACTTTCGCCGTCTACAGCACTGGTCCACGTCACGCGTACGTCCCCGACAAAGGAGAGTTGTTTTTGTTCGTCTTCAAGCGTCGCCGTTTGCGATTCAATGAGCCACCCAGAAGGCGTTTCGTTACCGTAAAGCACGCGGACTTCGCTCATCGCAATCGGCGCTCCGAGCTCACTTTGCGTGACCTCGGCGGCATCGATGACATATTGCGTCGCGCCGGACGCATCCGTGCCTCTGATACGCGCATTCAGCAAGTAATAGCCGCTACTGCTCCTGGATGTGATTTCTTGCGGTGAGCTGTCTTCGTCGCGGTCCTGCCTGAGATACCAGCTTGCCAGTGCGGTACCAACAAGAATGATCAGGGCCAACCAGCCGCGCGTGTTCATTCGACCTGGCTTCTAGCGTCGAGGATGAAATCTGCGATTTCCCGAACGGCCCCAAAACCACCGGCTCGGGTGGTGACAAGGTCAGCGTGGTCGAGGACAGCGGTGACGGCATTCGCCACCGCAAAGCGTAAGCCCTTCGCGGCGGCAAACATCTCGAGATCCGGTATATCATCACCGACAGCAGCGACATATTCTGGTGTCGTCTCTAAGGCGTCAATCAGCGTTTGGATCGTGTCACGCTTCTGCCGACTACCTTGAAACACATGTTCGATGCCGAGTTCTTGAGCGCGCTTTGTGACCGCACCCGAATTACGGCCAGTGATGATGGCAACTGCAATGCCTGCGTCCATCAGTCGCCTGAGTCCGTAGCCATCTTGGGTGTTGAACGATTTGTATTCATTCCCCGATTCGTCGAGAAGGAAGCGCCCATCGGTCATCACGCCATCAACATCGAACACCACCATGCGTAGCGTCGCGGCGCGAGCTCGAAGTGCGTCACTGGCAGTCTTGATTTCCACACCCATCACATCACGCCAGCTCGAAAGAGATCATGGACATTGAGTGCGCCAATCACACGATGATGATCATCGACGACCGGCATTGCGTTGATCTTGTGCAGCTCCATCAGCCTGACAGCTTCGGCGGCAAGTGCATCTGCTGTAAGCGTTTTACCGCCTGGTGTCATCGCGGCCTCGATACTCAAGGCGCGAATGTCGGCGGTTTCGTCCAGTAGTCTGCGCAAATCGCCATCGGTGAAAATGCCAACGAGACGTCCTTCATGATCGACGACCGTGGTGAAGCCGAGTCCTTTCTGGGTCATTTCCAATAAGGCATCTCGTACGCTGTCGGTCACATTGACGATCGGCGCTTCATCACCGGCATGCATGATGTCGTTGATGGTTAGAAGCAGTCGTCTACCGAGGCTGCCTCCAGGGTGTGATCGAGCGAAATCCTCAGCGGTGAATTCGCGGCTATCCAGAAGCGCCACCGCCAGAGCGTCGCCCATGGCAAGCGTGGCTGTTGTGCTCGCAGTGGGCGCCAGATTCAACGGGCATGCCTCTTCACTCACTTCGACGTTCAAATGCACGTCACCTTGTTTGGCCAAGGTCGAGTTTGCATTTCCGGTCATGCTGATCAAAGGCGTGCCGAGTCGCTTGATGATCGGCAGGATGGTCAGCACTTCCTGTGTTTCCCCGGAGTAAGAAATTGCCAAAACCACGTCATCGGCCGTGATCATGCCGAGATCGCCATGGCTCGCCTCCCCAGGGTGCAGGAAGAAGGCAGGACTGCCGGTGCTGGCGAGCGTCGCGGCAATTTTGCCTGCGACATGGCCGGACTTCCCCATGCCCATGACAACTAATCTGCCCGTGCAATTCAGACACAGCTGGCAAGCGGCCTCGAACGCCGCGTCGAGTCTATCCGCAAGCGCGGCGACGGCGTCGGATTCGATGGATAGGACCCGTTTCGCTTGTTCGAGTCGTTGTGTTGGATCAGCCGACATTCCCAAGGCTCTGGCTTAACACATAGATATGATAGCTGAAGAACGCGATAAGAAGCGCCGAGCCTTCGATTCGGTTGATGCGGCCGGCGCCGCTGTAGTTGTAAGCCATGGCGAAGAGCACCAGCGTCAACGCGATCATGACGAAGAAGTGCAGTGACAAGACGTCCGGCGTAATGCCCGTCGGACGAATCATGATCGCGCTTCCGATAACGGCCAGAAGATTGAACATGTTGGAGCCAATGATGTTGCCAATCGCAAGACCTTGCTCCCCTTTCATTGCTGAAATCAGCGATACGGCTAACTCCGGCAAGCTCGTGCCGATGGCAACGAGTGTCACGCCGATGATCAACTCGCTGATGCCGAAGCTGCGCGCGATGCTGGTTGCGCCGCTGACAAGCAACTCGGCGCCAGCCAACAAGATGAGCAGGCCAACCATGAACCAGCCGATCGCAACACGCATCGCCATGTCTTTAGGAATTTCGGCTTCGTACTCCGCTTCGATGGGGTCATTGTCGTCATTTTCGTAGCCCAAGCGGACGATCCAGTACATGACAACGACCAAAGCTGTGAGCATCACCAGTCCGTCGATACGACTCAATGACAGATCCAGGCACAGTGCTACCGATAGCAGCGTCACGGCGAGTAACGCAGGCATCTCCCGCTGCAACGTACGCGACATAACAATGATGGGTTTCAAGACGGCGGTCGCGCCCAGGACCAACGCGATATTGGCGATATTCGATCCCACCGCGTTGCCGATAGCCAGCGAAGGCTGATCGTTTAGTGCAGCCACGATCGATACCAGGATCTCCGGCGCTGATGTCGCGATGCCGACGACAGTCAAACCGATTAAAAGGGTTGGCACCCCCAAGTTTCTCGCCATCGCGCCGGCGCCGATGACAAACCGGTCCGCGCCCCATATCAAAGCGCCAAGACCGACCACGATCATGGCTGAGTTGGCGAGCATTGAATCCAAGAGTGTGCCTTCGAAAACCTTCAGATAACCGATGTAGCCGGCATGTTTGTGACGGCGAACGGCCGCCAATAATACACAAAAGATGCGGCTGAGGCCCTCACGGCGTTGGGCGTTCGCAGGCTTTGTAATACACTTCCGGCTTTGTTGAGTGGCGAGGAGCCCAAAAGTGACGCCAGCAGATATTGAAGCGTTGATCCAAAGCGCCCTTGCGCCCGATGTTCTCGACGTCAGGAGTGATGACGACGTGCATTTTGATGCGTTGGTGGTTTGCGCCGAATTCGTGGGCAAGCGGCCGGTTGCGCGGCATCAGATGATCTATGCCGCTCTCGGTGACCACATGCGCGCGGATATCCACGCCCTGTCGATTACTGCGCTGACCCCGGACGAACACGCCGGAAAGGCGACTTAGTCCGATGGACAAACTCGCTATCAGCGGCGGCGCTCGTCTATCCGGTGAGGTCCGCATC
>JBCAZE010000204.1:0-5214 GCA_039700805.1 Pseudomonadota bacterium
GCACCTGGAAATGGTGAAATCGCGGTCGGGTGATTGTGGGTTTCAACTTTCTCAAGGAAATCGATTTGCTCGGCGGTCATGCGGTAGGCGCCGTTCTCTGGATCGGCGTTCAGCAAATCGCCTTCACCACCCGCGATCACCGCAGCATTGTCAGAGTAAGCACTGACGACGCCATCCGGCGATTGGTCCGTGGTGTGGCGAATCATCGCAAATAGCGACAAGTCTTTCGGCTCACCATCAATTTGCCACGAGGCGTTGAAGATCTTGTGGCGGCAGTGCTCTGAATTTGCCTGCGCGAACATCATCAACTCGGCATCGGTCGGCAACCGACCGCTACCGTCGTAGTAATCGCCAAGCCACTCAATCTCGGCCTCCGACAGCGCTAGTCCCCTATCAGTATTGGCGCGAGTCAGCGCAGAAATCACCGCCTCGCCGTCACCCACCTGCACGAGCGGTCGCGGCAATTGACGACGAAACAACGCCGCTAAATCGTCCTCTGTCGCATACACCGCTTCAACCATACGATCGAACAAAACGGTTCGCATCGATTCGTCGAGCGGTGCATCGGCAGAATAAAAGCGCGCCCACTCCAACCGGACGACCGTATCCAACCCACAGCCATGCGCGATGTCGGTCGCTTTGGTGGACCATGGAGAGATAGTACCGAGGCGCGGTGCAATGAAAAAACCGGTATCAGACTCGAGTGGCGGATAAACATCGCCATTATTCAGCAACGCATCCAGCGCCTTTCCGCTGTCTGACCCAAGGGTATCCGCAAACACCAGCCACGCATGGCGAACCGAAATAGAAGCGCCAGTGAACCCGCAGGTCTGCAGACGTTTCAGCAGCGCGTCGTGCTTGAAATCTGTGAGTGCGGCACCGCCAGGAACGACGAATAAAGACGCCCGCGCATCGGGCGAAGTAGCAGACTTCATGAGTGGCTATCGGCAGCTTAGGAATTGGCGCCGATGATACCTGAATTAGCGACCAAGCGTCGCGTCTGGCGACGGTTGATTAGTCGCCGCTACCCGGCGTATAGGTCGGTATTGGAAAAGGCGTGACATTGGCACCTTCAACGCGCGTAATCTTGCTTTGCCCCTGGCTTTCAACCGCATCGATGCGCAACACTGCGTGCATTGGGATGTAACTCTTGGTCACACCCTCAAACTCTGCTTTGATTTTCTCTTCTGACGGGTCGACGACCACGCTCGTGCGCTCACCGAATTTGAGCTCACTAATTTCAAGAAAACCGAATAAATCGCCCTGCCCGACAGAGCGAGCATAGACTTCGTAGACCTGACCTTGATTGACAAAACTGACTCGATACAACGCGGACATGTTTCCAGCCTCCTTTCGATTGCCTATCTATGCGGCCAAACAGGTTTTTTTTCAAGAATTCGCATCACACGTCGCTATTTCTGCATGGGCCGGATGGCACGAAAAGCGCCCCGACTGCCAAATGTGAACCAATACCTTCATTATTAGCAATTTGACGACATAATCACGGCGTAGCTGAAGTAAACTGGCTGTCAAAGTGCAGCCCACTGTTAAAAACATGCGATTGAGACTTGCCGTAAGTAACCGCCTACGAGACACGATGGGCGACAACTACCAATGTGTATTCACCGAAAACGGGGGCACAATTGGCCGTGCTGCGCATAACGAATGGATTCTTCCGGACGAAAAGCGGTATGTGTCGAGCGTCCATGCCAGCATCGAGTGTCGTGATGGGCGATTCTTCCTCGTCGACACCAGCATGAATGGCACGTTCGTCAACGGCAACAAGAAAGCGCTTGGCCCAACGGCTCCGGCCGAACTCAAAATGGGCATGAAACTGCGCATGGGTAACTACCACATCATGGTCGCTGAGATCGGACAGTTGGCGGAGTCTCAAGCCGAAACGTTGATGGGCGCCCATCTTCTCGAGGATGACGCGATTTCGATCCGCGACGATTTGCTCGACCGCACGCGACAGCAAGAAGATGCGCCGCAAGCCACCAGCGGGTTCGGCGATCTCGCGAGCATCAATCAAGAGCTCTCGCAGGAGCTGTTGATTGAAGACGATATTGCAGAAAAGCTAGACCTGGAATCTTTGCTCGATGATCGAATCGCATCGGTGAATAAGTCGATGATGACCAACTTCGATAACCTGTCATCCGGCCCTGCAAGTGGCTCCCAGAGCCTGCCGGTCAGCAGCGCAACGGAGACGATTGCGGTCGAACGCACCGCCTCTCATACACCCAACGTCACGCAAATGCCTGGCACCGCAATCCCGCCAACCGAGAAGAATTTTCGGGCGCTGATTGAAGGACTGGGGATCGATCGAGGCGAGCTCGAAACAAGAGCACCAGAAGAGATCGCACGGGCAGTCGGCGGTGCGCTGCGTGAAGCCGTCATCGCATTGAAGAAAATGCGCAAAGATAGAGCGACGAGTAAACACGATTTATCGATGCCCGCGTCGCAACAAGACATCGACGATCTGACTGATTCCAACGTCAATGAAGATATTGTCGATTTGTTGTTAGGTCGGGGCCAAGTGCACCAGCAAGCAGCGACGAATATGAAGGCGGGCCTTACCGCAGTGAGACAACACAACGCGGCGATGCGCAAGGCAGCGCAAGATGCATTAAACGCGTTCCTAGATCAAATCGCCCCTGAAGAACTGGCAGAGCGGTTCGCTGCCACCAAAGGCGGTAAGGGCTTTTTCAAGTCCAGCCGCAATGCGTCTTTGTGGGAGCAGTTTGAGCAATTTTATGAGGTCATTGCGGCGAGGCAACCCGACGCTCTTCCCGAGTTCATCAAACAAGAGTATGAACGCGCGTACCTCGCCAATCTGCGCACGCTAGAGCGCAGCGACGACTGAATACGGCCTTGCCGTTGCCCTGCCAACTACCGCGGCAGCGTACTGGCGAGCACACGCAGCAAATTGTCACCCATCACTTTGCGAATATCCGCCTCCGAAAGACCAGCATCGAGGAGCGCTTGTGTGATTAGCGCCAAATCCGCTGTATCAAATGCAACTGCAACGGAACCGTCGTAATCAGAGCCGAGCGCGACATGCTCAATCCCGGCAACATCGCGGACATGCACGATCGCCTCTGCAACCGCTCGGGGATGCACATCGCATAACGCACCTTCCCAGTAACCGATACCCACAAGGCCACCGGTCTTAGCAACACCACGGATCTGATCGTCGGTCAGATTGCGGTTGCGATCGCAAAGAGACTTCACACCACCATGGCTGACAACGACCGGTTTCGTTGCCATAGCCAGCACGTCATCCACACCGGTCACGCTGAGGTGTGCGATGTCGACAATCATCCCCATGGCTTCCATCTTCTCGACGATATCGCGACCGAAGGGTGTCAATCCGCCCTTCACTTCACCGTGCATCGAACCGGCCAGAGCGTTGTCGAAAAAGTGCGTGAGCCCAGCCATCCGAAACCCGGCATCGAACAACCGCTGCAAGTTGTCGGCATCCGCTTCGAGATTGTGTAGGCCTTCGATGCTCAGCATGCCCCCGACAATTCGACCATCTTTGCTTCTGGCCGCGATCAGCGCGCGAATATCCGATTGGGTTTTGATCACCATCAACGCATCGGCGTCTTCCGCCGCCGCGTGCATCTTCTCGGCATGCCAAAGACTGCGTTCCAGCAACGAAGTCCAGGTGCGTGGCGGTTGCAACTGCGCGAATGCGAGCAGTCCGATCATGTCGCTGTCAGACGGATTGCTTTCGTAGTTGAGCCCCTTCGGCGATTTGGTCACCGACGAGAACACTTGGAGACCCACATTGCCCTTCTGTAAGCGCGGTAGGTCGACGTGGCCTCGATCTGCCGCGTCCAACATAGATCGCTGCCAAAGCAGCGTATCGGCGTGCATATCAGCGACAAATAGGTCCTGATGCAACGCCTTAGCGGCGTCCGTCACCGTTGGTAGGTCCGCTGGTACCATGCGGTTCAAGGATCGCTCGACGACGCCCGGCATCAAACTGAAGAAACCGACCGCAGCGACCACCAACAAAGCCAGCAGCCATTTAACCAATCGTCGCATCGCCCCCTCCGCGCGATTTTCAAATCCATCGTTAGTATACGATACGGCCAAAAACGAACGTAAGTCCCATGACTTTGCTATGATTTTGGGGTGATAACTCGACGACCGTGCGGTGCGGAACAAGGATGATCTCAAGCGTACGAAAAATTGTTGTCGTCAACCCTAAGGGCGGCAGCGGCAAAACCACCATCGCGACCAACCTCGCTAGCTACTTCGCGCTGCAGGGCGAGCGACCGACCCTCATCGACTATGATCCGCAAGGATCGAGCATGCACTGGCTCGATAGTCGTGCTGACGAGTTGCCAGCCATTAACGGAATCGCCGCCTACCGAAACGATATGCGTGTGACGCGCAGTTTTCAGCTGCGCGTGCCACCGGATTGTCGTTGCATCATCATCGACTCACCAGCAGGCCTTACGCCGCCGGAAATGCGGGAACTGACCCGCGGCGCGGATAAGGTGTTGATGCCCGTGTTGCCATCACGCTTCGATACCCATGCGGCATCGCGTGCCATCGCTGACTTGCTGCTGGTCGCTAAGCTGAATCGCTCGAATCAGCAACTCGGAATTGTTGCCAATCGAACGCGAACAAATACACGTTATTTCGAGACGCTCATGCGCTTCTTGAAATCACTGGATATCCCTGTCGCCACCGTTTTGAGAGACACTCAGGTGTACGTACGCGCATCTGAAGCGGGCAAAGGTCTGTTCGACATGGACCCACGCGACCGCATCAAGGAACGTCCCGCATGGACTAAGTTGATGACGTTTATCGAACAAGCGCGATCACCAACGCCGAACCTCGCTTGAGGACTCTTTTTTCGACATCGATGTCGCGTTGTTTATCTAATCTAGCGCCGCGATGACGGCTGCAACACGCCGGTCGACGACATCGGGCAGTACAGGGTTTTCCGGTGGAATCGGGGCACCAACCCAAACGGCGGCCAATGTCTCAAGGGCTAGCTTGACCTCTGCCTGAATCTCTTCGTCGAGCTGTTTGGCATAACCTTTGGCCACTTCGGTAAACCCGTACGCATCTTGATACTCGCCCGGGTCCGTGACGACACCGTCGTTGACAGCGATGGCATATTCCTCAGACACCGTAGCCATCAAGAACTTAATAATATCCGACGGGTCGCTACTTGCCGAGCGGGCAGGTGGCGAC
>JBCAZE010000205.1:0-5210 GCA_039700805.1 Pseudomonadota bacterium
GCTAGTCGACGACGCCGTCTCAACGACGCCAGCGGCAGACACTGTCGCTGGCGTTTTTTTGTTACTGTTGCTCTGTCACGACTTGAGACGGATGCAATGAGCAACTCCAGAATAGAAACAGACCGTTTGATTTTGAGAACGATCGACCCAGAGAGAGACCTCGATGCCTGGGCAGATGCGATGGCAGACGAAGAGACAGTGAAGTACATTGGCGGTCAAACCATGGATCGAGCGCAATCATGGCGCAATATGGCGATGGTCATGGGGCATTGGCAGATACGTGGCTACGGATTTTTTTCCGTGGAGGAAAAATCAACGGGTGACTGGGTGGGACGCGTTGGCCCATGGAATCCAGAGGGCTGGCCGCAGCCCGAGATTGGTTGGACGATCGCAAGGCCCCACTGGGGCAAGGGCTATGCTAGCGAAGCGGCCACCGCGTCGCTGACTTATGTGCGGGACGTCCTTCGCTGGGAGTCCGTCATTCACGCCATACTGGATGGCAATGACGCGAGCGCTTCGGTTGCTAAGAAGATAGGCTCGACAAAAATTCGCGAACAACAAGGACTCGGCGGGGTGACGGATGGCCTCGTCTGGATTTATGGTCAGACGTTCTGAAGCGCGACCGTGCGCTGCGTTTAAGGCACGGAGACAAACACGGCGCTCGCGCAATCCAATGTAGTATCCATTGGGGTGTCATCGGGGAGATAGAGCTCAATGAAAGTCATCATCACACTGTTGGTCATTGCCGCAGGTATCATTCTTGTTTCCAAGCGGGCGGCAGGTAAGAAGGATCCAATAGCGCCAGCATTAGCAGACGCCGAAGTGAATGCTGACCTTGCTGCATGGAAAGCGGCCATCGACGAAGCGGCACTACCCGCGCAACGGATTATTCTGACGGGGGAGCCCGCAGGTTCGGCGATCTCATCCAAGGTCGGTGGCGTGCCCTACTGGACGGCCGATGCAGACTATCCGACGGCCGCGAATGGCCAACCCATGCATCTGTTGGCTCAAATCAACTTTGCGGATATTGACCAACCGCTCGCCGAACACCCGCAATCTGGTCTTCTTCAGTTCTATATTGCGGCTGGTGACTTGTATGGTTCGGACTTCACAAAACCCGGGACTGACGATTCAAAGAATCGCGACTATGCGGTCGTCTTTCACCCGGAGCCGAAGCTCGAGAACCATACACCTCCGCCAAAGCCAACACGCGATGACGAAGACTACCTTCCCTTCGAGGGAGAATCAGGCATCCGCTTTGAACGATTCGCAAACCGCGTATCGCCGGTGGACTATCGATTCGAGCAAATTCTCCCGGGTCTAGGACAGCGTTACGACGATACCGAGCCGCTGTACGAGTATGCCATTCAAGGCCCATCTCATCAGATGGGTGGCTATGCAGTGTTCACCCAGACCGACCCTCGCGAGTATGGCGCCAAGACCGAAGACTGGCAGTTGCTTTTTCAACTGGATTCAGAACAGATTGGCGCGCTCGACATGATGTGGGGAGATCTCGGTATCGCCAATTTCTTTATTCGGCCAGACGATCTAGCGCAAAAGAAATTCGACCTTGTCTGGTACAACTGGGATTGCTCATAGGCCTGTCGCACGCATGCAATGACATGAGTCAATAGCAGCCGCCCCCTTCAGGAAATCGTCTCTTGGTCGCCTAAGACAGAAGCGATTCTTGGAGGATCCGTCTATGTCCTTGATCAACATACCGCGCGTTGCCCTGGCCATCTTGCTGCTTCTGGGCGGTTGCGTGGCGACTCCAGTGGTTCCGCCAGCCGTCAACACGGCTAATGAAAACACACCCGCCGTTCTACTCGTGAGCCGACACGATGGCAGCGTGGTGCGCCAGCACGTCGCGGTCGACGCAGACATCTGCCTAAAAGCCGCGGAGACGCCAGAAACGACCTGCTTCAAGAAGGGCGCGCCGTTGTTTGATCGATTCGGTACGTTCGTCGGCTATGAGATGCTGGAGCAACGCGTCAGCTTGTACCCTGCACAGTGACGTTGTTCTCGGCTGCTCGGCACGAACAATGCACACAAAGTGGACAGCACCATCGCTGATTTAAATTAGTTGTTTAAAGCAACTATTTAATTGTATGATCAGACGATGGATAAACAAGTCGCAGAGATTCGGGCTCACTCCCGAGCGATGGTGCGTGAGCTAGACGTACTCGACAGCCAGCATTGTTTTGGACGCTACAGCCTGTCCGAATGCCATCTTTTGACCGAACTAGAATCGATGGGCGAAGCGAGTGCCGGCGAGCTTAGCGAGCGCTTGGTCCTGGAAAAATCGACGATCAGTCGTATGGTCCAACGCCTGATTGATCACGGCGAAATACTGATGCGCAGCGACCAATCCGATCGACGCAAAAAGCGTTTGAGGCTCAGCGCTGCCGGACGAAAAGCAACCGCGGCACTGCATGCGCACTCCAACCACCGCGTTGGCGAAGCCCTGTCTTTCCTACCTGACAGCGATAGAGCACTGATCATTGGCGGATTGAGTGCCTACGCCAAAGCACTGAGATATGCGAGAGTGGCCAGCGACTATACAATTCGGCCAATCACCCGCCGCGACAACCCATCGGTCGCTGCGATCATTCGCGACGTAATGACCGAGCATGGCGCTGTGGGGTCTGGGTTTTCCATCAACGACCCCGAAGTCGATGACATGTTCGGCGCATATCATGACGATCGCGCGGCATTTTTCGTCATTGAACACGACGGTGAGTTACTCGGCTGCGGGGGTATCGCGCCATTGATTGATGGTGACGAAGACACTTGCGAGCTCAGGAAGATGTACTTCTTGAGTGACTTACGCGGTAAAGGCCTCGGTGCTCGGCTGCTCGGTCATGCACTCAACGCGGCGCGAGACGCAGGCTTCAAACGATGCTATCTGGAAACACTCGATTCGATGGGTCAGGCGCGCCGCTTGTATTCGAAATTCGGATTCACACCGATCAGCGGCCCGATGGGCAACACCGGACACAGTGGATGCGATAGTTACATGGTGCGCGACCTCTAATTGCTTTAGCAACAGGCGGAGCAGCCAAGGCTGATCCACCCGCGCATAACTATTGAGTCAGTGCTAATTTTCGAGCTTCGCGATGGTTGCTTCAGGCACCCTGCTGATGCGCTCGCGGACTGCTCACAAGTTGAGCAATTGTGCGTCGTTACAGGATATTCATGCTAATTACATGTCTTAGCGCCCCACCATGAGGTTTACGGGTCATGCGTATTCTCAAGTGCGTAGAACGTCACCTGATCAAAATCATCACCGTCGCCCGTGTTGTTTTGAGAATACGCGCCCGCCTTGAAGTACATCCACTCTTCGACCACATCATAGCCACTCGAGACGACGCGCATGTCAACGAACTGATGGCCGATGATCGGTCCAGACTGGTCACCCCGTCGCAATACGACGTCGATGCGAGAACCTCGTTGCGTAATTTCATAGGAGAAGATCTCGCCCAGTGCGATGCCATTCTCTGGGTTCGTATCATCCGTCGGCGCGCGATCCGGATCATCGTTGATCGGACCCAAGACAGAAAAATAGAGATCATCCGCATTGCGAATCTCATGCGCGAAATACACAAATCCTCGTTCGTTCTCCGGGTACTTGCGATAGTAAAGACGGATCGGTTCATCGCTCTCGGCATGAATTTGACCGATGATGACGCGACCAACCTGACTGCGAGATCCCGTTTCGGTCACATGATTCACGGCGAGTGTGCCGCGTAGGACGCCGTTGCGCCCACCGATCGGTAGCCCAGGGTCTGGCTGGTAGCCCAACAACCAGTTGTTCCGATTGACACCACGCGTACTCACGCCGCTATTCCCGCGGCGGAGCATTTCACGCAACTCCGAACGCGTGAATTGCGAGTTTGCGGATGTCGTCACGCCGGCAATCGTCGACCGAAAAACCATGCCGCCGTCGCTTGCCGTGTAAAAATACTGATCCGTGAACCCGCTATCGAGATCGATTTCGCTGGCCGTGTCTGATAGGCCGTTTCCATCCAAGTCTCCCGGCGTATTGAGCTTCCAACTTCGGAGCTCAAAATTACTGCCAGGTGGTTGCGAGGGATCTAATCCGAAATCAGCCGCGGTGACATTACTCGCCTCAAACGTTGCGGTTGGTGTGTCGAGCGTGCATCCAAATGCTGTCGCTTCGATGATTGCATTGTCCGTTGTCACCGAGTTGCCGAAATTCTCAATGCGCACATAGCGCGCCGGTGTTGCTGTCGTTACGTAACGCTCGAAGCTTGTTGTTTCTCCCGACGACAATTGATCTTCAAGTAAAGGCTCAAAGGTAGTCCCATCCTCCGACGTGAAGAGGCTGAAGCGCGCCGTTCGCTGATCGCCATCAAACCACGCAATGCCAATCTCACGGACAAGGTGTCGCGCACCGAGATCCAGCGTTAGTGTTTTCGCATTACCTGGAGCCTCCCATCGCGATGCCAGTGCAAAGTCATCATCAACGGCCAAACTCGGGCCATTGTTGGGGAGGCTGTCACCATCGTCCGTTGCAGCAATAACGTTGATCAGATGACTACCGTCACAAGTCGTGGCGACGGGCGGCGGTGTAGGTGCTGGCGCTGGCGGCGGCGAAGCAACACTGTCATCCACGGTCGGCGTCGAGCTGCCACCACAGCCAGCCAGGACCAAGAAGACAAGCGATGAACCACAGAAGGCAAAGCGCATCACCCTAATCCTCCAACCATCATCGCCGCTTTTTGGGATCGACGGGCCCACTCAATTGAATGCGCCTGAACGCGACTGATGCGTAGTCTCCGTTGGCCTCATCGGTTGGCCAGTCCCCTGTGCCTGCGCAGGCCGCATACCACATACCTGGCTTATCGACCGTACTACACTGGTTATAGGCACCCGCTTTGAAATACATCGCGTCGCCGGAATAGCCTTTGGGATTATCCTTCTCGTCGACTTTGCCGTAGGCATCCACGTTATTGGACAGGTCAATCTTATAGGTTACCGTCTGTGACGGATCTGCGGTTCGGAATGTTAGATACATCACGTTGCGATACACATTGATGTTGTAGTTGAACCATTGCCCAAGCGCGATACCGCTATCACCCGGATCGTCAGGATTTTCCCACGTGTTCCCCCATACCGGATAGGCGATGTCTGTTCTATCCGGGTCATCCTTGGCAAGGTTTCTTTCGTACGTCCAAAACACAGAACCT
>JBCAZE010000031.1:0-22722 GCA_039700805.1 Pseudomonadota bacterium
TGTCTCCTTTAAATTCACCTGCACCTGCACCTGCGGCTGCACCGGTTAGCGCGGAAGCGCAAGATGCGCCCAAGTGGCAAAGTGCCCGAGACTTTATTGAAGATGTGTTGCCACATGCTAGGGCCGCTGCTAAGCGGATGAATGTGAATCCACTCGCCATTCTCGCGCAAGCCGCACTCGAGACAGGCTGGGGTCAACATGTCATGCCGGATGCCAATGGCGATAGCAGTTTGAACTTATTCGGCATTAAAGCGGGTCGGGGCTGGGAGGGCGAAACGGTCCACCGGATGACGGTTGAGTTTGATGATGGTGTTGCGAGCCGCAAACGTGAGCCATTCAGGAGTTACACCAGTCTTCGCGACACGTTTTCGGATTATGTGAACTTCTTGTCGTCCAGCGACCGCTATCAGTCCGCTAGGGACACGGGCAACGATGTCGCTAGCTTTGCGAAGGCGTTGCAGTCAGGTGGCTATGCCACCGATCCCTCCTATGCAAAGAAGATCGCTCGCGTCGCTTCCGGCGATACGATGCGGGACATTCTCGCAACGCTCAAGCAAACCGATTTGCTGTCGCTATCCAACAAACTAGGTGGCGACTAATTCCGTCGTACTTAAGGGTAATTAAATGACTTCGATTCTTGGCATTGGTACCAGTGCACTGGCTGCTTTCCGACGCTCGTTGAGCACGGTCGGCCAGAATATCGCGAACGTGAACACGGAGGGCTACAGCCGGCAAACCGTGAATCTCGTGTCGCGTGAGCCCCAATTTACCGGTGTTGGGTTTGTCGGTAATGGTGTTGAGATCGCGTCGATTGAGCGTTCTTACAACTCATTTCTTGATGCCCAGGCGAGAACGGCAGGTTCGTCGGCTAGTCGATTCGAAGCATTGTCGAATTTCGCCGCGCGTGTCGATAACTTGCTGGCTGACCCCAGCAGTAGCTTGTCCACCGCATTGAATTCGTTCTTCGGTCAGCTCCAGGATTTCTCGACCAATCCCTCTTCTAGTGCGGCGCGTAGCGGCTTGGTTGCGGAATCAGAGAACCTGACCCAACGATTCCAGTCAGTCGATCAAGCACTGGCGGGTTTTGGCAACGAAGCAAGAGCGGCTATCGTCGAAACTGTCGGTGAAATCAATCAGATCGCTGGCCAAATTGCGGAGCTAAACACAAAGATCACACAATCCGCACAGACGCAGCCGCCCAACGATCTACTTGATCAGCGCGATCGTCTCATCAGGGATCTCTCGGCGCTCGTCGATGTCACGGTTGTCAACGACGCTAGCGGTAGCACCAACTTGTTTATCGGTAATGGGCAAACGCTGGTTATCGGGGCTGAAACCTATGAGCTCGCTGCCGCACAGAGTGAATTCGACCCAACACGAAACGAAATCGTTTATCGCGGTTTGTCCGGCGACACGCCAATCTCTGATGTCTTGCGCGGCGGTCGGATCGGTGCGCTGTTCGAATTCGAATCTGAAATTCTAAATCCCACACGGCGGGCAATTGGCGCGGCTGCAGTCGCATTGACGCAAGCATTGAACGCGCAGAACGCGCAAGGCCTCAATGCGGATGATGCGCTGGGCGGTGATTTGCTCAGCATCGGCCCACCTTTGGCTGTGGCCTCGTCACTCAACACCGGGTCGGGATCCATCAATGTCAGCATCGACGATTTGTCGTCAGTGGCAAACTCCGAGTATCGCCTGATTAATGACGCAGGGTCATTCAGGCTTTTCCGGTTGGATACCGGGGCGGAGCTCGCGTTATCCGGCACCGGAACGGCCGGTGATCCGCTCACTGCCGATGGCCTTTCTATCGTTGTTTCGGGCACACTCGACAACGGTGACCAATTCAGTATTGAACCGACACTGAATGCAGTGGCGGGCTTCCGTAATCTCACAACGACAGGTCGTGAGTTTGCGGCAGCGGCTCCAGTTCGCGCGACGGCGTCGGTGAACAATCTCAGTGACGCCACGATCGATAACGGCACTGTCGTGGATATCGATAATCCGGCACTACTGAATACCGTGAACATCACGTTTACCGATCCCACCACCTATTCGGTCAATGGCGCTGGGAGTTTCACGTTTACACCCGGAACGGCAATTACGATCAACGGCGCTGAATATGTGATTAGTGGTGAACCCGCTACCGGTGACGTGTTTACGATTGAGGCGAACACAAACGCGCAGCAAGACAACAGAAACGCCCTTGCGCTTGCGGATATTGAGACCCGGGGCTTGCTGGACAATGGCGAGACCAATATCGGTCAGTCTTACGCGAGCTTAGTCGCAGAAGTGGGCAGCGTGACGCGACAAGCCAACGCCAGTGCAGAAGCGCAGTCGATTTTATTCGCAAGTGCGACAACCCGTTTGCAGGAAGCTTCTGGCGTTGATCTTGATCAAGAGGCGGCGGATCTTATTCGTTTTCAACAATCATTTCAGGCTGCAGCGCAGGTCATTTCCGTGGCGTCGACACTATTCGATACATTGCTAGCAGCTACGCGCCGATAGGAGAATTCGATGCGAGTTACTGACAAAGCAGCGTTTGATCAAGGTGTGGCAGGCCTTCAGCGTTTGCAGGCCAGTCTCAATGAGCTCCAACAGCAGTTAGCCACAGGTCGACAGATCTTGCGGCCATCAGATGATCCTCTTGGTGCATCGCGAACGTTGGAAATTCAAGACTCGATCAGCCGTCTTGACCAGTTTGAGCGCAACAATGAGCTTGCCACTAATCGGCTCCGCCTCAAAGAATCGTCGCTGGCGACCACCACCGAATATCTTCAGCGGGCGCGTGAGCTCGCGCTACAAGCGGCGAATGCAACGCAAACCAATGAGACGCGGGGTTTCATTGCGGCAGAGCTTCGCGGATTGCTGGATGGTATTCTCGCTGTGGCCAATACGCGCGACGATGGCGGTCAATACCTCTTCGGCGGATTTCAAACCGGACAGACACCCTTCACCCGGACAGCATCCGGTTTTCAATACAACGGTGATCAAGGTCGCAGAGAGGTTCAGATCGGGCAATCAAGGCGTATTGTCGATGCGGAACCGGGCGATCGGATTTTCGGACGTTTACGAGAAGGTAATGGTCAGATAACGGCGGCACCCGCCGCTGCGAACACCGGAACGGGTGTGATTACGATCAACAATGGCAGCCGTGTTGCGAGCTACGACTACGAAGCCTACACGATCGAATTCGTTGCCCCCGACACATTCGAAGTACGTGACGATGGCGGCGCGTTGGTGTCGACCGGGCCTTTTTCTCCGGATGACAACATCGAAATCGGGGACTTAGCGTTCAAGATTGCGGGTGTACCCGCAGCCGGGGATGTCTTCGATGTCACGCCGAGTGCGCAAACCGACGTGTTTACCGTTCTGGATAACCTCGCTAGCGCCCTTGAAGCTGGCAGTCCAAACGGTGAAACCACACCGCAACTACAAACAGCCACGGATGCAGGCCTCGCCGGTTTGGATCAGGCGCTGAATACGATTCTTGGCGTGCGGTCCGAGCTTGGTGTACGGCTTAGCGTTGCTGAAACAGAACTGGACCGAAGTGCTTCGACCAAACTGCTGCTCCAAGAACAGCTCGCTAACCTCCAAGACTTGGATTACACGGCGGCGATTTCCGCATTGACCCAACAAACGACGGCGCTGGAAGCCGCTCAGCAATCGTTCGTGAGAATCCAAGGCTTATCGTTGTTCGATTTGCTTTAGGTCGTTTTGTGCGATTGGCTCTTGCGCTGGATCATCACCGTGAGACGCGCGTCACAATCGTTGTCGATGGCGCTAAAGCGCAATTTTACCTTGTGAAATCGTATCTGAAGCACTGATACGAACAACGAAAAAAAACTCAAGTTTCCCTTTCCAAGACCGATAACCCCCCTGAAACGCAAATGCGGTTGCTTCTTGAAGCGTATTGCGATTTAGACCGGTACCGGAGTGTGCCGGGTGAGAGAGAAACCAGGAGTTTTAAAAAATGGCACAGTCAATTAACACCAACGTAGCGTCGTTGAATGCTCAGCGGAACCTCACACGTTCTCAGAGCCTTCTGTCGACCTCGCTGGAGCGTTTGTCTACCGGTCTTCGCATCAACTCCGCTAAGGACGATGCTGCCGGCTTGGCAATTTCACAACGATTCACCACGCAGATCCGCGGTCTAGATCAGGCTGTGCGAAACGCGAGTGATGGCATTTCGCTTGCCCAGACGTCCGAAAGTGCGTTGGGTGAGTTGACCAACAACCTGCAGCGTATTCGTGAGCTAGCGGTACAGTCGGCCAACGCGACCAACTCGGTGTCTGACCGTGCGGCGCTGGACAACGAAGTACAGCAACGTCTGGCGGAAGTTGAGCGGATCGCGTCTCAAACGTCGTTCAATGGCCTGAAGGTACTCGACGGTACATTCGGTAACGCCGCGTTCCAGGTAGGCGCAAACGTGGGCGAGAAGATTAACGTCTCATTGACCACGGGTGTTCGTACATCACAGATCGGTCAAATCGCTACGGCAACGGGTACGGCGGTTGACAACACAGCGATCGCTGCTGGTGATGTCTTTATCTCGGTTGGCGGTGGTACCGCAATCGAAATCGGTGCGTCTGACTCTGATAGCGCCGGCGATAAAGCAACGGCAATCAACAACGCCAACGTCACCGGTTTGACAGCGACGGCGACCACAGAAGCCGTCAGCGCATTCACAACGCTTGACGATGGTGGTACGGATGACACCGACGAAGCCTATTCTCTGTCGATCAACGGCACCGCGATTTTTACGGCTGAGACCCTGTCAGGCGGTGCGACCATTACGGCGCAGGACCTTGTCGATCGTGTGAATCTCTTTGCGAACGATACCGGTGTTACTGCATCGACCGATGGTACCGATGTCACGTTCACCGCAGTCGATGGTCGGAACATCGATATTCTGCAAACGGCTGTTGGCACAGGTACGGCCGGTGGTCTGACCACAGCGGCTGTCGCAGGCACCGTCGCAGGTGCGGCTGATAACGTCGTCAACCGCGGTACCGTTTCTTTGACGGCCACCGACAACATCACGGTCTCTGGTGCCAATGAAACGCGTATCGGTTTCACAGATGACCAGACGATTGCTCGTGACACCACGGGTCTCGACTCCGTTGCTGTAACCACCGTAGAAAACGCTGAGCAGGCGATCCAGCGGGTCGATGCTGCACTGTCAACAGTGAGCAGCTTGCGAAGCGAGTTTGGTGCTATCCAGAACCGATTCGAATCCACCATTGCCAACCTGCAAACGGTTAGCGAGAACTTGTCCGCATCACGTGGCCGAATTCTTGATGCCGATTTTGCCGCAGAGACCGCTGCACTGACCAAAGCGCAGATCCTGCAGCAGGCTGGTGTTTCTGTATTGACGCAGGCCAACGCTCAGCCTCAGCTGGCTTTGAGTCTGCTCCAGTAATCAACGACTGATTACTTCCTGAAGGAGTGGCAGGGAAGCCGCTCCGTTCAAGGGAGCCAACGATGAAGACGATAGATGACGTTATTGCGAAACCGATAGTCACAGCACCAACGACGGTTGCGAATCGCTCTGGTACGGCAGAAGTGCCACCAGTCGGCGATACGAAAGCGCAGGAAGCGCAAACTGATGAAGCGGCGTCCATCCAACCGCAGGCCAAAGCGGCCGCTGGCGGCTCACTGGGTGGCGCTGTGGATGTACTCAATGGCCTTGGGAAGAATTCAGTACCGGCACTAGAATTTGAAATTGATGACGACAGAGACGTAGTTGTCATTAAAGTCATCAACCGCAGCACCGGTGAAGTCATCCGCGAATTACCGCCTGAAGCGGTAATGGAGGCAGCGACGCGCGGCGATGGCGCGCTACCAGCATTGGTCGAGGCCAGTGCATAGATAACAGTCACTCAGGTATCACGACATGGTCGGCATTATTTCCTCAGGCATTGGCTCGGGGTTGGACATTCAAGGGCTCGTGCAGCAACTCGTTGAGGCTGAGGCCAGTTTGCCGTCGCAGCGATTCGCGATTCGTGAGGCGCAGTTCCAATCGCGACTGTCCGCTTACGGCAGTTTACGTTCGGCACTCGATACCTTTAAGAACAGCCTGACGCGATTGAATGAGGCGGAAACGCTTTCAGCAAAAACGATTGCGACGAGTAATGAAGAGGCGGCGACGGTTACCGTCGATGAGACAGCGGTTCCCGCAACCTATACGGTCGATATTGTGCGCCAAGCGAGTTTTGCGCGTTTGACCTCCGGCGCGTTCGCGAATGCGGATGCGACGATTGGCACAGGTACCTTGACGTTGTCACTTGGCAGCGATTCCTTTGATGTCGCAATCGATGCCGAGAACAATTCGCTTGCCGGGATTCGCGACGCGATTAACAACGCGACTGATAACACCGGTGTTCAAGCCACGATCATCAATGCCGACGATGGTAGTTATCTGGTTTTCTCCGGTGCCAGTACCGGCGCGGAAAATGCGGTCACGATCACTCAGCAAGGCGGTGACGGCGGTCTTTCCGCGATCACCTATGATCCCGACAACAGCATTACCAATCTGACCCTGTCTCAAGCCGCGGATGATGCGCTGGCCACAGTCAACGGCTTTAATGTGCAAAGCGCGACCAACGAGTTTTCGGGGGTCATCGATGGTGTCACCTTTAATGCGCTCGAAGAAACAGCCGGAGAGACATTTACGATCACTGTTGCCAACGATACGTCGGGTGTCGAGTCCGCCGTCAAACGTTTTGTTGTCGATTACAACGCGTTGGTGACGACAGCTGGCAATCTAGCGTCTTTTGATGCGGACACGAATATTGCTGGTCCATTGCAAGGCGACTCTGTCTTGCGCAGTTTGACGAGTCAGCTTCGCCAGGAGCTGAGCGAAGCGACGAGCGGTGCTGAAGCATTGTTCGATACGCTGAATGAAATCGGTGTGTCCGGTGATGAAAACGGCAAGCTGGTTGTTGATGACGAACAGCTGGCATCGATCGTGAGTACAGAATTTTCGGCTATCTCACGTGTGTTCTCGGGTGAAACCGGATACGCGTCGAGATTGACGGCCATCATTGATGAATTTACCGAGACCGATGGCATATTGAGTGCTCGTACCGAGGGTCTTGAGTCGAGCATCGAGTCGATCAACCAGCAGCGCGAACGATTGAACAGCCGCTTGGTGGCGCTGGAGGCGCGATTGACGCGTCAATTTAATGGCCTGGACTCTTTACTTGGTCAGCTCAACACCACCAGCTCTTTCTTGTCGGCACAGCTCGCTAATGTACCGGTGCCGTCATCTGGCAATAACTAGGGGAACGTTATGTACGCCAATCCTGCTAACGCCGCAAAGACCTATCGCGATTCGGAAGCGCATCACGTTATCGATAGCGACGACGCTTACGGGTTGATCCAGAAATTGCTTGGGCGGTTGATTGGGTGTGTCGGTGTCGCGCGGCATGCGCTCGGCAACGACGATATCGCGAGCAAAGGTGAACAGATTGGCAAAGCCATCGAAATACTGAGCCTCCTGCAAGTGGCGTTGGACTATAGTCACAACAGACAACTGGCGGAGAATCTTGCGAATCTGTACGACTATTGCAGTCGCCAATTACTGCACGCGAATCTACACAACGATGATGCGATCTTGGCGGAGGTGGTTTCCTTGTTGCGAGAAGTGAAGGAAGCTTGGGACAGCATCGCGCCATCGGACGGTGCCGCATGAGCGAGCGACTGACACGAATCTTACGCTTCGATGCCAAGCTGATCGGTGCGGTTGATGATGACGATTGGGATTCGGTTGAGCGCATAAGTGTGGCTCGCGATGAGGCCATTCGAACATCAATGACCGACCTATCCGGCTCCGAACTTACGGCGTTGGTTGAAGCGGACTCTCACCTGACCCGTCTTCTTATTGAGAAACGCGATGCGGCACGCGAGCAACTGCAGCACATCAAGGCAGGAAAGAAGGCGTCATCCGCGTATCTGAATCTTGGCGTTCGCTAGCAATTCTTATCCAAAATTGTTTAACAATAATTCTGGTAACTTAACTTAAGTTCTCAGAATTCGTAGATTTTTCAGCGATCTTGAGAGATTGCGTTTCGTTTTGTGATCCAGCGCACGGTTTACTGTGTCGATCTGCTTATTCTTGAAGCTGTCGCAAGGTAGCGACGCCCTCACAGGAATGTGAGGTATGCAAAGGGATTGCAAAAATGACACAACAAGCCACGCTAGAAAACCGTCCTGCGCCTGTCCTGGTGCTGCACTCGGATCAACAGGTCGCCGATGATCTAAGACATCGGCTGCAATTTATCGGTTATCCCTCCAAGGCGGTGATTCGCCTCGACACACGCGCCATTGCTGACGACGCCTATACTGCCGTTATCGTCGACGCCGAACACTATCGAAAGATGTTGAGCGACGAACGACGTGTCGTCTGTGCATTGCTTGAATCGACGCCGACACTGGTGATCAACGAAGGGCGTCAGTCCTTGCCGCAGCGGTCAACGGAATCGGCACCGCTTTGGGTGATCGATCATCCGCTGACGCGCAATCGCTTGTCACATCTCTTGAAGCAAGCGTCTGCACGCCGAGGCCAGCAACGTCGCCAACGGTTGACGGGATCGTCATTTTCCATTGGTCGTGTGCGCGAGTTAATCGATCAAGTGGCGGGCTTTGACACGAACGTCCTGATCGGGGGCGAGTCCGGTACGGGTAAGGAGCTTATCGCAAGAACGATCCATGATCGCTCATCGCGTGCCGACAAACCGTTTGTGCCCATCAACTGTGGTGCAATTCCCCCCGACTTGCTGGAGAGCGAATTGTTCGGCCATGAGAAGGGTGCCTTTACCGGCGCAGTCGCCACCCGGCAGGGGCGATTCGAGTTGGCGGAAGGCGGCACGTTGTTCCTCGACGAGATCGGCGATATGGCGATGCCGATGCAGGTGAAGTTGTTGCGCGTATTGCAGGAGCGCTCTTATGAGAGAGTGGGCAGCAACAAGACGCGACGGTGCAACGTGCGCATTGTCGCGGCGACGCATCGTGATCTTTCAGCAGCCGTCGCCAACGGTGATTTTCGCGAGGACTTGTTCTATCGCTTGAATGTCTTTCCGATCGATATGCCGCCGCTTCGCAAACGGCTCGATGATATTCCTGGCTTGCTTTCCGAACTGATCGTCGGGCGCGACAACGGCGGGAAACAACTTCGCTTACAAGCTTGTGCACTATCTGCGCTCGCGCGTTATGAATGGCCTGGGAATGTGCGTGAACTTTCTAATCTTGTCGAACGTTTAGCGATTTTGCATCCGACCGGTGTTGTTCGGGCGGAGGATCTTCCCGAGCGTTTCCGTTTCCCAGCTGGCGCTATTCTCGATGATGCGCCGTTGCCAAAACCCGCCACTGGAACAGGATTGATGTTGAAAGAGCATTTGCAGCGTGTCGAGCGTTCACTGATCGACTCGGCGCTCGAACGCGCTGATGGCGTCGTCGCACGAGCGGCCCGACTCTTACATATGCGTAGAACCACGCTCGTCGAGAAATTGAAGCTAGCATCGTAGCGGGCGACGGAGTCGCCAAGGTTTTGACACTCACCGATGCCGGAAATCATAAGTCATTGAAAAATAAAGCGTGCAAGGAAATGGCACGCTACTTGCTACAACAACAGTCAGGCACTGAAAGGAATTCTCATGGCCACTGTAATGGACAACAACGAAATTTTGGCGGAGGCGTTTGCTGCCTTCAACGCGCATTCGGAACGGCTCGATGACGCCTATATGCGCTTGACTGAGCGTGTTCAGCGGCTCACGGGAGCGCTCGCCGAAGCGAAAGCGCAACGCCAAGACGAGCTCTTAGAAAAAGAGCAGTTAGCGGCGCGCATGGCGGAACTGATCGAAGCGCTGCCAGCACTTGTGCTCGTCACAGACAGCGCCGGCACGGTCGTTGACGCAAACGAAGGGGCGCTCGCGGCATTCGGCGCCGATATTCACGGTAAGGTCTGGTCCGATATTTGCGCAGCGCGTCTTTCTACTGACGGCGCTGAAGAAAATGAAGTCTGCTTAGACGGTTCAACTTGGTTACATTGCTCGCAGCGCCGCCTGCCGAGTGGTGGCCATCTGGTCCAGCTAACCAATGTCAGTGTTGAGCGTCGCCGCCGGGAAGTACGCGAACGAGACAATCGTCTTGCCATGCTCGGAGAAGTGTCAGCGCGCCTAGCCCATCAAATTCGTACGCCGCTCGCTACCGCGATGCTCTACGCGACACAGCCTGATGATGATGCGACATGCAAAGCCCCGCTTCTGGCGAGGTTGCAGGAAATGAGTACGATGGTCGATGACTTGCTGTGCTTCGCGCGCGGCGAGCCGGACGGCGAGCAATGGATCAATACCGGAGATCTTGTCGCTGAGGCACGATCAAGTTGCGATGCGGGTATCGCCGATGCTGAGAACATCATCATCCGGTCAGACGTTCGCGGCTACGCGGTGCTTGGCAATCGCATTGCGTTAGTCGGTGCGTTGAGCAATCTACTCATGAATGCCTGTCAGCATAGTGATGGCACCATCACAATTGCCGACCACATCGATCCATCTGGTCGGGTTTGCTTATCGGTAACGGACGAAGGCCCGGGTATCTCGGATGACATTGCAGCCCGTATCTTTGAGCCGTTCTTTACAACACGCAGCAATGGCACCGGGCTCGGTCTCGCTGTCGTTCGCTCCGTGGCTAGATCACACGGTGGCGATGTTGCTTTGGTGAGTTCATCGAGTGGCAGTACGTTCACAATCGCATTGCCCGCTAGAACACCTGAATCACTTTCTCTGGCTGACGATACGGACCAGTTTGCCATTTCTGGTTTTGTATCGTCGGCCAAACCCCCAGTTCGGGAGGCACGCTATGCCTGAGCAGACAATTCTTGTTGTAGAAGATGACAACGCGCTGTCGGCGGCGCTGTCGACAACATTGGTGGGTGCTGGCTATCGGGTGGAGACCGCCAACGATGGTGAGGCCGCCCTTGCGTTGCTCGCTCGAACTCGCGTATCGCTGGTTCTCTCCGATGTCCAAATGTCGCCGATGGATGGCGTCGAGTTGCTCGGTATTCTCTCTGCTCAGTATCCGGAACTGCCGGTGATTATGATGACCGCGTTTGCGACGGTCAGCAAAGCGGTCGACGCGATGCGTGCTGGCGCCAATGGCTATCTTGTGAAGCCATTCGTCGCCGATGATCTCATCGCCGCTGTTGCTGACGCGCTGAAGCTCACCGCGAGTGCACCCGCGCGATCGCACGACAACACATTGGTTTGCGGTGACGAGACAACACTCTCACTGCTCGGCATCGCCGCACGCGTTGCACGTTCCGATGCAACGGTGTTGCTTGCTGGCGAGTCTGGCACGGGCAAAGAAGTATTCGCACGCTACCTTCACGACAACTCATTGCGGGCCGATCGTCCGTTTGTCGCGATCAACTGTGCAGCGATTCCGGAGTCGATGTTAGAAGCGACTTTGTTTGGTCATGAAAAGGGTGCTTTTACTGGCGCAGATAAATCGTTGCCGGGCAAGTTCGAGCTCGCGAACGGCGGCACACTTCTGCTCGATGAAATCAGCGAGATGGACTTATCGCTGCAAGCCAAATTGTTGCGGGCACTGCAGGAAAGAGAGATTGAGCGACTTGGTGGCAAACGTCCGATCAGCGTTGATGTGCGTGTCTTGGCGACCAGCAACCGCAATCTGGCGAAAGAGGTCGAATCAGGCCGATTCAGAGAAGACTTGTACTACCGACTCAATGTTTTTCCATTGTACATCCCGCCGTTGCGTGAGCGCCGTGGTGATGTTCTACCGCTAGTGCAGCATTTCCTGTCGGTGTTTTGCCATGGGACCCGGGCCGTACCCAGCTTGTCGGCGATGGCAGAGAAAAAATTGGTCCAGCATCGTTGGCCAGGCAATGTGCGAGAGCTGGAGAATGTCGTACAACGCTCGTTGATCCTACTGCGAGGCGATGAGATCAGCGAAGCGGATCTTGTGTTTGAGCCAGCGAATAGCGGCTCGCCGTCTTCCACTTCGTCGGACACGGCCGAGTCCAGTGGTGACTTGATCCATGACCTTCGTGTGGAGGAGCGCCGTCTCATTATCAATGCACTACGTGAAGGCGCAGGCAACCGCGAGGAAGCGGCGAGACGTCTTGGCATCAGTCCTAGAACGTTGCGATACAAGATGGCAAGACTCCGCGAGGCGGATCTTGCGATTCCAGTCGATGCTTTACGTGCTGGCGCACACTCTTCGGTTGCATAGCGGGGAATAGCAATGAAGGAAATCAACTCAGCAAACATGTTGGCGCAGATTCGCCAACTCAACGCACAACTAGAGGGTCGACCGGTTTCGACGGTTGACGACAAGGTCGACTTCTCAGCGACATTGAATGACTCGATCAAAGCCGTGAACGCGCTGCAAACCGATGCCAATGCGCAGGCGACAGCGTTTGAATCCGGTGCGCCAGATGCGGATCTCACACAGGTGATGATCTCTTTGCAAAAGGCCAGTCTTTCGTTTCAGGCCATGACGGAGGTACGCAACAAGCTTGTTAACGCGTATCAGGAAGTCATGAATATGCCGGTCTAATTCAGCGGGGAGCGTAGATAGGCATGGAAGCAAACGCGAATCAGGAAGTCGCCACTACGGCACCGGCACCACAGGTCCAACTGGGCAACGTGCTTGCTATCCCAGCGGTGCGTCAGTTGGGTTCATTAGTCGGTGTCGCCTTAAGTATCGCTATTGGTTTCTGGCTGGTGCTTTGGTCACGTTCGCCGGATACCGTGGCGTTGTACACCGGCTTGGAGGAGAGCGACAAACAAGCAGTGGTTGGCACCTTGCGCAGTGCGGGTATCGAGTTTGATATGTCGGAAGATGGGAGCACTATTCTTGTTGCGACCGATCGCCTTCAGGACGCGAGACTGCAACTGGCAGCGGAAGGGTTGCCAGCGTCATCCGGCGGCATGGACTCCGTTGGGCAAGATTCCGGTTTCGGTGTCAGTCAATTTATCGAGACCGCTAAATATCGGCACGCACTCGAAGCCGAGCTCTCACGCACGATCAAATCGATGCGCA
The DNA here is from genome assembly GCA_039700805.1 of Pseudomonadota bacterium. GTDB lineage: Bacteria > Pseudomonadota > Gammaproteobacteria > Steroidobacterales > Woeseiaceae > CALBPI01. The sequence continues at coordinate 13,066 of JBCAZE010000031.1, forward strand.
CGGTTAAAGACGCGCGCGTTCATCTGGCGATTCCGAAAGAAACGGCATTCATCAGAGATAAGCAGACGCCAACAGCCTCGGTGATGTTGCAGCTGTATGGTGGCCAGAGACTCGAAGATGGCCAGGCCGAAGCGATCGTGAATCTAGTTGCAGGCAGTATCTCTGGTATGCGACCTGAGGACGTCACGGTTGCCGATCAGTACGGCCGTCTATTGAGTGGCGATGGCGATGGCGATGAGCAGATGCAGGAGCTGAGTGGCAGCGAGCTCGCTATCAAGCGAGACATCGAGCGCGACTATCGATCTCGGATCGAGGATTTATTGGCGCCGATGATCGGTGTCGGTAATGTTCGCGCGCAAGTCGATGTCGACCTCGATTTCACAGTAGTTGAAGAGACCAGAGAGCGCTTCAACCCAGAGAACTCAGTCATCCGCAGCGAATACGTCGAAGAGCAAGAACGAAAAGCCGGCGAGGGAATAGAAGGCGGCGTCCCTGGGGCGCTAACGAATACGCCGCCGGAAGCGGGTGGCATTGCGCCTGGCACAGAGGCCGAGAACGTCGCCGAAATGATCGACTCGTCACGCAGCGCTACCCGCAATTTCGAGTTGGACCGAACGATCTCACGGACCCGGTCTCCGTCTTATCAAGTTCGCCGTTTAGCAGTTGCCGTTTTGATCGACGAAACCGCGTTTGGTCCACAAGCGGACACGAGAGCCGCGGAGGATGCGCCTGCCGGGGATCAATCTGCGACCGATGAGCCTGAGACAGTGACGACGCAAACTGTTGCCCTCGATCTAACACCAGAAATGTTGAGCCAGATTGAGTCTCTGGCGCAAAACGCCGTCGGTTTCAACGCGGCGCGCGGTGATACCGTTGCCGTCGTCGCTGCGCCGTTTCGTACACCAGCCGCCATGGAGCCTGTGCAGGATCCACCGATCTGGGAGCAGCCGGCCATTCGTGATCTGATCAAGCAAGGCTTAGCCGTTGTACTCGCGTTGGTGATTGGGTTCGGTATCTTGCGTCCAGCATTGAAAAAGGTATTGACCCCGGTCGAAACCGCTGGAGTCCCAGGTCTACTCGACGCACCGAATGCAGCGCTTGCGACCGTCGACGGCGTATTGGAATTGCCAGGTGCGCAGACGGGCGGTCTGACGTACCAGGATAAAGTTGACGCAGCCCGAAATATTACAGGTCACGATCCAGCACGTGTTGCGCAAGTCGTGCGCAAGTGGATAGATAACGATGGCGAGTAACGAGGGCGACGTGTCGGGCACCGAACGCGCAGCGATCCTGCTGATGACGCTCGGCGAGCAAGAAGCATCGCTGGTGCTTAAGCACATGAGTCCGAAAGAGGTCCAAGCGGTTGGTATGGCGATGGCAGGTCTTCGCAATATCACCCGCGATACAGCGGATGATGTGTTGTCGACATTTGTTACCACGGTGGACGATGAGACGTCCTTTGGTGTCGGCGCTGAGGAATACATACGTACCGTGTTGACGAATGCGTTTGGCGCGAGCAAAGCCGACGCATTTATCGATCGGATTTTGGTCGATACCACCTCCGATGGATTCGACACACTCAAATGGATGAGTGCAGAGGCGATCGCACAGTTGCTGAAGGGTGAACACCCTCAGATCGTGGCGATCGTGCTGTCGTATCTCGACAGTGAGCACGCCGCCGAGGCACTGGCGTTGTTCGACGATGCATTCCGCGCGGAAGTGGTTATGCGCATCGCGAAGCTCGACGATGTGCAACAAAGTGCGCTGGCTGAAATCGAGGCACTTATTGCGAGCAAATCGACCAGCATCGATATCAGCAAAACCGCCAAGGTAGGTGGTGATCGGGTTGCCGCGAATATCGTCAATGCCTTGAGCAACGCCGACGGCGAGTCATTGATTGAGGCGATCAATGAACAGAACGCGGATATCGGCGCGCGCATCGCCGACATGATGTTCGTCTTTGATAGTCTGCTGGCGGTCGATGATCGCGGAATTCAAACGCTTCTACGAGAAGTGTCGAATGACGTTCTGGTCGTGGCTTTGAAAGGCGCGGACCAGGAAATTCGCCGGAAGCTACTCGGCAACATGTCTAAGCGTGCCGCGACACTGCTGGAAGAAGACATGGAAGCGCGCGGCCCCATGAAGCTGAGCGAAGTGGAGCAAGCTCAGAAAGAGATTCTCGAAATTGCGAGAAAACTGGCTGACGCCGGCGATATCAACCTCGGGGACGGCGATGAAGAATACGTCTGAGTCCGGCGATGATCGATCGGACCGATGGCAGGCACCACAGTTTCCTGATGGCGACATTCCGACAGCCGGCGAACTCGAGGCGTTGCAGCAGCAAGCTTACGACGAGGCCTACGCGCTCGCATGGGAAGAAGGTCGTTCTGCCGGGTACGACGCTGGGCTCTCCGCTGGCGCCGAAGAACTTGAGCGGCGTACAGCTGTCGCCGAATCACTGATTGGGCAGCTGCAGGCACCACTGGTAGACCTTGAAGAGACATTGGAGGCCGAGCTTGCAGAGATGTTGCATGCGCTCGTCGCCCGTCTTTTCCGACGACAAATTCAGCTCGATCCGGATGCTATTGTTGGTCTTGTTCGCGATGCTGTTCGCCTGCTGCCCTCGGCAGCAAATCGAGTCTCAGTGCAAGTGAGCCCCGACGATGCCGAACGGTTGCGGGAGCTGTTGCCAGAAGCAACAGACGAAGAGACGCGGTGGCAGATTGTGAGCGACCCTGCCATTGTCACCGGCGGTTGCCGCGTGATCTGTGGGCAGTCGACGGTCGACGCCACCATCGAAGCCCGCATGCAGCAGTTGGCAAGCAGTTTGATTGGTGACGAACGACTATGAGTCATCATCCAACACTCCAGCAGTCGTTGGGCCAGCGATTGAAGGCGCGCGTGTGTACCAGTAAGGAGATGCCAACGATTGTTGTCGAAGGCAAGTTGCGACGGACTGTCGGTCTGACGCTTGAAGCAGAGGGTTGTCGGGCTGCGTTGGGTTCTTACTGCCATGTTATTGGTGCCAACGATCGCAAAATAGAAGCTGAAGTCGTCGGCTTCTCCGGTGATCGGCTCTTTCTAATGCCGGTGGAAGAAACTCACGGCATCGCGCCGGATGCGCGGGTCATGCCGACCGGCGACCGACGTCGAATTCCTGTTGGGACCGGTATGCTCGGTCGTGTGATCAACGGGCGTGGCCGACCTTTGGACGGCGGCGCACCGATTCGAGGAGAGCATTTTGTTGATCTGAATGCGGAGCCTATCAATCCGTTGCAGCGACAACCGATCAGTGAGTCACTCGATGTCGGCATCCGCGCAGTCAACAGTCTGTTACCGATCGGCCGAGGACAACGATTAGGGCTGTTTGCGGGTAGCGGTGTTGGCAAGAGCGTGCTGCTTGGGATGATGACACGATTTACTGAGGCCGATGTCATCGTTGTAGGCTTAATCGGTGAGCGGGGTCGCGAGGTCAAGGAGTTTGTCGATGCAACACTCGGCGAAGCGGGTATGCGACGCGCTGTCGTTGTCGCAAGTCCAGCCGATGATCCACCACTCATGCGACTGCAAGGCGCGGCGTTAGCGACCAGCATTGCCGAGCACTTCCGAGATCAAGGTAAGCGTGTGTTGCTACTGATGGATTCACTGACTCGGTATGCGCAGGCGCAGCGTGAAATCGCGCTCGCCATCGGCGAGCCGCCTGCTACCAAAGGATATCCGCCTTCCGTGTTTGCAAAACTTCCACAATTGGTTGAGCGGGCCGGTAACGGTGCAGAGGGTAGTGGATCGATCACAGCGATCTACACGGTATTGGCAGAGGGTGATGATCAGAACGATCCCATCGTCGATGCCGCCAGAGCGATTCTCGACGGACACATCGTGTTGTCGCGGGCGTTGGCCGAGTCCGGTCACTATCCGGCGATCGATATCGAAGCGTCGGTCAGCCGAGCAATGATGCAGATCACCAGCGCTGAAGAGCGTGAGTTGATTCTGAGATTGAGAGAGACCTATAGCGTCTATCAACAGAATGCGGATCTCGTTTCCATCGGCGCGTACCAGGCGGGTACGAACCCCGCGCTCGATGACGCGCTGCAGCGTTGGCCAGAAATCCAAGCGTTTCTGCGTCAGTCGGGTGATGAAGCCATCGATCGCGAGGCTGCGTTCGCCGCGATGCGTCGTCTATTCGCAAGCCCTAGTTAACTCCACCGGTGAGATCGCGACGCGACAAATTGCGGTTAGTCCAGGAGTTCGCGTCGCGGCGCGAAGCGGTAGGCGCGAGAGCGGTGGCGACAGCGGTGGCCGAGTTAACCGACGCACGTCGTGTGCTACAAGAGCTCACTGACTATCGCGCAACCTATGCGGTTCCAGAATCAGTGCGGCGCGAGTGGGATGCCTCGCGTTGGAGCGACTACGGTGATTTCCTCGAGCGCTTAAACGCGGCGATCGCGGCGCAGCAAGACGTGATTGATCAACATCAACAGCGAGTCAACGGGTTGCAGTCCGCATGGCGTGAACTCCGAAGTCGGCGACGTTCCATCGATCAGCTTGATCAAAAGCTCGCAGCGACAGAACAGCAACGACTTGATCAACTGGCGCAAAAAGAGGCGGACGAGCGCGCAAGTCTTGCCAACAAACAGTTCGACTAATTTTGGCACGGTTTCTGCAAATTACCTTATGACGCGACGGATATTGCGTCGACCGACAACTGACAGACGGGATACACACTATGACTGTGCTGAATCTAATTTCAGGTCTTGGATCATCGCAAGGCGCGCAAACCCCTGTAAATACAGGATTGAGTGCTGATAGCAGCAGTACGTTGCAAGCCGCCGATGACGGTTCGTTGGAAGCCGCGTTGGCATTTGCCGCTGCGCTACTAACTGAATCACAGGGCAACGCCTTGCCGGCTGACGGCAACATTCTGCCGGATACGCTGACACCTGCGGCGAGCGAAGAGCCGTTAGATGGTGGCGTCCTTCCGACGACCCCAATCGCCGGCGATACCGTCAACGATGAAGCTGTGTTGGTGTCGAGCCCATTGATTGAGTCGGCGGAGGACGTGTTGGTCACGACCAATCCGGTTGTTTTCCGGACACCAGCGAATGCTGCTGGCACCGGCAACGCTGTGTTGCGCGAGCCAAGTGTATCGCCGAACAACACAGCACCGGCCGTGCTAGCGCCTGGTGTCTTGGCGAGTCTTAACGCATCGCTCGCTACGACGGGTGATACAGCCATACCTGATCAGCGTATCGTGGGCGTTGGCGACACGTTGGTGCCGCCAGCCTCGTCCGCTGTATCTGCCGTAGACGCCGCAAACAACAGACTTTCTGGTCGTCAGAGACAACCGATCAACCCCGCGCTACCGCAACCGGGGATCAATAACCCAGCACCGGCCGCGCGAGATGCGGCGGCATCATTCTTCGACTTGATTCCGCTTGGCGATACGCTTCGTAATGCCCCTCTGGTCCAAGCGGCACTCGCCAACATCGCACGTGCATCCAGCGTGCGCGACAGTCTGACAGAGGCATTGCCATCTGGTGATATCCGTCAAACGACGTTGAGTGGCCTAACATCCTTGCTGCCAACCACCAGTGGTGAGACGGGGCGTGCTGCGCTGCAAGGTCAAGCATCCGTAGTGATCTCGCAACCGATCGGTAGCCAGGGATGGGGTGAGCAGTTCAGCCAGAAAGTCGGTTGGGTGATTCGAGCAGGATTACCTAGCGCGACGATTTCTTTGAATCCGGATCACCTGGGTCCGATTGAGATGATGGTCGACGTTGAAGATGGTCTGGCAAGAGTGCAATTCGGTGCTTTGCATGCAACGACACGCGAAGCCATTGAACAGTCTTTGCCACGGTTACGTGATGCGCTGGAGCAACAAGGTGTCACGCTAGAACAAGTCGATGTCGGTGGCTTTAGAGGCGATGGACGCGCTGCAGCTGAACGTGACCTCGAGAATGATCATGGCGCTCCGCTGACAGCGGATGATGATGTACCAGATCAAGAGGAAACCCTGACAGTGACGGCATTGCGCGAGCCAAGCGGTTTGATCGATACATTCGTCTAAATCCCGTCATTCTCTTGAGCGGCCAAGAATGCGTCAAAATTCTGGCAGTGGATGACAGGAAACGCTGTAAGTAGTTGAAAAATATAGCATAAAAATTGTTGGCATAGCGTTTGCTACTAGTTGGTTGAGAGTCGTCGTTGACGTCGTCGCCAACATGGAGCAGTTATGGCTGACAATGAACAAGCCGAAGCGCCGAAAGGCAAGAAGAGCATGATCATCGTGATCGTATTGGTCGCAGTGATTGCCGGAGGTGCGGGTATTGCCGTACCGATGTTATTAAACAAACCCGCCGAAACGGTAGCTGGCGAAGAGGAAGTCGCCGAAGCCGAAACGCCGCCCGGCGCAGAAGCCCTGTATCGAGGTATTCATCCGCCACTCCTGATCAATTTTCTTGACGAAAGAGGCAAGGGTCGGTTTTTGCAAATGTCGCTAGAAGTCATGTCCCGTGACCAGGCGGTGATCGACGCCATGGAAGCGCACGATGCCGTTGTTCGCAGTCAACTGATTCTACTGTTCGGTGACGTCAAGCTCGCAGACCTCAATAGCCGAGAAGGCAAGGCCAACTTACTGGTGATGGCGCTCGATGAGATCAACCGTATTCTCACCGAGCAGACCGGTGCGGCCGGCGTCGAAGCGGTCTACTTTACGAATCTAGTGGTGCAGTAGTGTCTGAGGATGTGATCGACAATCCCGAAGACGCGGAAGCGGAAGCACTGCTCTCCGATGACGAGAAAGATGCATTGATGGCTGGCGTGGATGCGGGGCTCATTGACAATGAGGGCGACGATCACGCATTGCTGGATATCCGGCCCTATGAGATTCGACCGGACGCGTTTATCAACTACGGCAGTTATCCGCGGCTTCAAAGCATTTGCCAAGAGATGGCGAAACGCATTGCAGCACAGTGGACGACACTGTTACGCGGGCCGGTTTCAGTCAATGCCGAAGAAACGTACGCAGCAACTTATAGCAGTGTCACAAAAGACGTGCCGGCTCCTGTCGTCACCAACTTGATCACCATGGATCCGCTGCCAGGCCACGCAATCGTTATCGTAGAGAACGCATTGTTGCGATTACTCGTCGAGCGGTTCTTTGGATACAGCCCGGATCCGGATGAGAACGCAGCGGAAACTGACCCCGCGGTCCGGCAGCAATTTACGGCTGGAGAGTTGCGTGTCTGTGACCTTGCTGTTGAGCGATTGTTGCCGTCGGTCGCACCATCGTGGGAAAAAACTCAGGCCTTGACCGCCAGCATCAAAGGCCGTGAATTCGACCCGACGGTTGGTGTTGGTTTGCAGCCCAAAGACGAAGTGATCGTCTGTCGCTTCCAGGTTCAAACAGAAGCTCGGGAGGGCTTTTTGAACTGGATTCTGCCGTTCAACCAAATCGCTGATATCGCCGACGAGCTCGAGGGGGCAGAGAATGCCCGCGCAGACGATGGCGACCCGCACTGGCGGCAGTGTATTGCGAGCCATATCGCGAAGACAGAGATTGCCGCGTCGGTATCGGTTGGCAGCATTCGACTGCCGTTGCGCCGTGTCATTTCTTTGCAGCCAGGCGAGCTGCTTGATCTCGATGATCCCGAGTTGGCGAGTTTGTATGTTCAAGGTCAGCGCCGCGCACTAGGACGATTCGGTACGCACGAAGAAAGAAACGCTTTTCGTCTGGGTGAGTGGCTACCCTAAATTTTCTGGTTATTGCTTCAAGGAAGAATGTAATGAGTGAGACAGAACCACCGGTTGAGAACAACAGCGAAGGCAACGGCGAAAAGTATTCGCCGGATGCACTCGACAATGCAGGTGCTGCGCCAACTGACCCGCAGCAAGCGGCTGACGTGAATCTCGATCTCATCCTCGATGTGGCCGTTGATCTGTCATTGCGAGTGGGTACAACGAGTATTTCCATTCGCCAGTTGGTCAATATGGCGGAAGGATCGGTTGTAGCGCTGGATCGCAGCGCGAGCGAGCCGCTGGATGTACTGGCCAACGGCACGTTGATCGCCCATGGCGAAATCGTTGTCGTCAACGGGAAGTTTGGTGTGCGGCTAACAGATGTTGTTAGTCCTGCCGAGCGGATACGGACATTGAATTGACGATGAAAGCAGCAATGAGACATTGTGTTGCCGTATTCGTTATCGCTATGTTCGCGGTGACGGGCGTGCATGCAGCCGAAGACGCTGGCGCGCAGTTCACGGCAATCGATGGTGCGGGCATGACAGGGTTGATGCTCAATCTTCTACTGGTGCTGGCCGTCATCGGCGTCGCCGGTTGGCTGCTGTCTCGCGGACAACGACGTCTCGGTGGTCATGCCGATGCGTTAAAGGTGGTCGCTAGCCGTCCACTGGGATCGCGAGAACGCATCATGGTGGTCGCCGTCGGCGACGAGCACATCGTGATCGGTGTGACACCGCAATCGATCAATCATCTACATACGCTCGCCGAGCCGATCACCGCTGGGTGGTCTGCCGATGTTGAGAAAAACAGTTTCGCTGAACGACTCCAGCAGTTATTGGTTCGAAAAGGCAGCGACTCATGATCCATAGGATAAAGGTAGCCCTCTGGATGATGCTGTTGCTAGCGCCCGAAGTCCTAGCGCAACAGGGACCGGTACCGTTGACGATTCCGGATGCAGGCGTCGCCGCGCCAGAGCAGTTGAGTCTGAGTCTTCAAATCCTGATTACGATGACACTGCTGACGCTGTTACCCGCGTTGCTGTTGTCTATGAGCGCCTTTATCCGGCTCATCATCGTTTTATCGATTCTGCGTCAGGCGCTTGGCACCGCACAGACGCCACCGAATCAAGTGCTGATCGGTATCGCATTGTTCTTGACGATGTTCATCATGTCTCCGGTCTTGAATGAAGTGAACGCCACGGCGATTGCGCCCTACAACGCTGGCGAAATTTCGATGCAAGAAGCCTTCGACACGGGTATGAAGCCTGTGCGTGGATTTATGCTGAACCAGACCCGCGACGCGGACATCAAGTTGTTCGCTGATATCGCAGGGTACGACGGCTTTGCAAGCGTCGATGACATTCCGTTATCGATTGTGATTCCTGCGTTTATGGTCAGCGAATTGAAAACGGCATTCCAGATTGGATTCCTCATCTTCATTCCATTTTTGATTATCGATTTGGTCGTCTCCAGCGTGTTGATGTCGATGGGGATGATGATGCTCTCGCCGATGCTGATTTCCCTGCCGTTTAAGTTAATGCTGTTTGTCCTCGTCGATGGTTGGGCGTTATTGCTTGGCACGCTCGCTTCGAGTTTTTTCTTGTAGGTCTCACATGAACGCGGAATCGATATTGACTATCGGACAGCAAGCGTTGTGGGTCACTTTTGCGATCTCATCACCGCTACTGATGTCTGCGTTGGTCGTTGGACTCTTGGTGGGTATGTTGCAGGCTGCCACACAAATCAACGAAATGACGTTGTCGTTCATCCCGAAGTTGATGGTCCTTGGCTTGGCGCTAATGATCGGTGGACCGTGGATTTTGTCGACCCTGACAAACTTCACGCGCGAGTTGTTCATGAATATTCCATCGTTGCTCGGATAGTGCGATGACGCTGCCGATCACACCATTGCTGGAAC
>JBCAZE010000206.1:0-5132 GCA_039700805.1 Pseudomonadota bacterium
AACGTCGATGCAACGTCACCGCATCAACAGACCCCGTGAATTTTAGCTATGCTTGCGTTGTCGGGGGCCAGCACTCGTCATAATCCGGACAACAAGCAACTGGGAGAATCGGGACCTATGAGTCGCAAAAACGCGTTCTATGCACAATCTGGGGGTGTCACCTCGGTCATCAATGCCAGCGCCTGTGGCGTGATCGAAACAGCGCGCAAACATAAGGATAAGATCGCCAACGTTTATGCGGGACGCAACGGCATCATCGGTGCGCTGACTGAAGACATGATCAATACGAATCGGGAATCCGCACGTACGATTGCCGCACTACGGCACAGCCCGGGCGGTGCTTTCGGGTCCGCCCGATACAAACTGAAAGGGCTCGAAGAAAACCGCGCTGAGTATGAGCGGCTGATCGAAGTCTTCAAGGCGCACAACATCGGTTACTTCTTTTATAACGGTGGCAACGACTCAATGGACACCGCGCACAAAGTCGCGCAAATGAGCAAGCAAATGGGCGTTCCCGTGCAGTGTATCGGTATCCCTAAGACGGTCGACAATGATTTGCCAGTCACCGATTGTTGCCCGGGTTTCGGTTCCGTCGCCAAATATATTGCGGTCTCTACGCTTGAGGCGGCTCGTGACGTGGAGTCGATGGCTGAAACGTCGACAAAGGTATTTATCCTCGAGGTGATGGGCCGGCACGCAGGCTGGATCGCGGCGGCTGGCGGATTGGCCGGAAACGCACCGAACGAGGCGCCACACATCATCCTGTTCCCGGAGGTGCCGTTCGCCAAAACACGATTCCTGAAGCGTGTGAAAGAGTGCGTGCGAGACTACGGATACTGCGTGATCGTTGTTTCTGAGGGCGCTCGGTACCGCGACGGCACCTTTTTGGCGGAATCAGGCACACGCGATGCATTTGGCCACGCACAGCTCGGTGGTGTCGCGCCGGTTATTGCGAATATGGTTCGTGAGGCGCACGGCTTCAAATATCACTATGCCGTTGCGGACTACCTACAACGATCAGCGCGCCACCTCGCGTCAGCGACAGATGTGAAGCAAGCCTACGCAGTTGGCGAACATGCCGTGAAGATGGCAATCGCAGGCAAAACGGCTGTAATGCCCGTGATCAAACGCTTGAGCGACACACCCTATCGTTGGCGAATCGAGGAAGCAGGTTTGTCTCGTATTGCGAATAAAGAGAAGTTTGTGCCGAAGAGCTACATTACGAAAGACGGCTTTGGCATCACCGCACGCGCCCGCCGCTATCTCGAGCCGCTCATTCATGGCGAGGACTATCCGCCCTATAAAAATGGGCTACCCGTGTACGTCACACTGAAAGGCCATTCGGTGAAACCAAAATTAAAGACCACGTTTGTGGTATGATTCACCCGCTTTCGGGGGAGTCAATGCGCGCATGATGCGCTGCGTTGTCTGACACCGCGGCGGCCCAACCTTATGGGCCGCCTCGTGTCAGATTGGCACCAGACGCCACCAACAGACGCCTCGTCGCGCCCTCAACCGGCCTCTTCCAGCAGCGCAGGCTGGCGAATAAAGTTCCCTTGTGCGAAGTCAACGCCGAGGTCACGCAACGCATCAAAGTCTTCCTGCGCTTCGACTTTTTCAGCAACGGTCTTGAAGCGCATCGTATCGGCCAACCGAATCACAGCAGAGACCATCTCTTGATTCAGTGAGTCCTCAGCGAGATTGCGGGTCAACCGTCCATCGATCTTCAGAAAGTCGATCGGCAGTTCTCTTAGCCGTGTGAAAGCGCCTGGCGTGCTGCCGTAGTTATCCAAAGCGAATCGACTGCCCATGCCGTGCAGCACCTCGATGAACCGTTGCGCGCTTTGAAAGTTCTCGTAAACCGACTCTTCCGTTACCTCAAAGCAAATCGACTCCGGGGATACGCCACTGACATCCAGCGCATCAACCACGTACTCAAGAAATGCATGATCGGACAACGTCTGACCGGAGAGATTGATGCCGCAGCTGCGGCCCGCCGGCAGACTCAATTCATTGTTTGCGATTGCATTAAAAGTCGCCTGCACCACCCATCTGTCGATGTCCGGCATCATTTGATAGCGCTCAGCCGCTTGCATAAAATCCATTGGATTGATCAACTCGCCATGCCGCCGACGTAGCCGCAGCAACACTTCGCATGCGGGACCATGCGGCTCCTTACCGAGTGAAATAATCGGTTGCACAGCAAGACCAAACCGTCCTTCTTTAAGGGCATTTTGTAGACGCTGCAACCAACGGATCTCGCCACGCTCGCGCGCGACGATCTCGTCGTTCTCAGAGTAGACATGCACCTGTCCGCGACCACTGCGCTTCGCCATGTAACATGCAGAATCAGCCGCCGCCAATACATCCTGCACATTGCCAGAAGCAGCACTCACCTCCAGCAACCCGACACTCACTCCGATCGTGAATATGCGGTCTTGGTGAACAAAACGGTAATCGGCGATGGCACGACACAAGTTGTCGGCGATCGTTCTCGCTTTGGCCAATGGGCACCCGGGCAGCAATATGGCGAACTCGTCGCCACCGATTCTCGCCACAGTGTCACTGTCCCGCACTTGCTCACGGAAAATAGACGCCACATTGCGAAGCAGTTCATCCCCCGCCTGATGCCCGCAAGAATCGTTCACCAATTTGAAACGATCCAGATCCATGTAGGCCACGACATGCCGTTGCGATGTCGCCCGAAGCTCCTTGATCGCGTCTTCCAATCGATTCTCGAACTCACGTCGATTGATCAACCCGGTGAGGGCGTCGTGGCTCGCCTGATAGGTAATTTCGCGTGCGTGACCACGAATTTCGCTGACATCGTGGAACACAACGACGACACCCGCCATTTCTCCCGTCTCGCTGGTAATCGGCGACGCCGTGAGTTCAACTGAAGCAGCGTCGTTACCGGAATTGCCAAGCAGCAATGCACGGCGACCCATATTGACGCGCTGTCTAAGCCTCAGACATTTCTCAACAGGGTTGCCGAGCGACTTGTGATCCACCTCATCGACGAGGGTCGCAAACTGAGCGAAAGGCATGCCGATCGCATCCGCTCGTGTCACATGCAGAGCGGTCTCAGCTGCACGATTCATCGACACGATGACACCCTGCAAATCGGTGGTTACCACACATTCCGCAATAGACTCCAGCGCTTGCCCGCTCAACTGGGCGGACGCCGAGTCTCCCGCTAAATCCTTCAGCACCGAGATGTCACGCGCAACCGTCAACACCGCTGGCTGCCCTCGATACTCGGTCAGCGTGGCGCTGGCTTCGACCCAGTAGGCACCGCGGTCCGCGCTAATCAATTGCAACTCGTGCCGCTCACGCACCGATTCGCCTGCCAAACGGCGTGCAGTGGACTCACGAAACAACGCCCGATAAGGCGGCTTTACCAAATCGACGATCGGTTTATCGATGAGCAATTTGGGATCGACACCAAGCAATGCGGCCGCGCTATCGTTGGCGAACAAAATACGATCGTTGTGGATAAACGCAACTTCCGGCAGGCCATCAACAAACCGTCGAAACCACATGTCGCGCTCGGCGAGCGCCGTTTCTTTTTCGCCGAGTGCGTCGAAAAGCTGGTTGATCGTCTCGTTGATCGGTTGTAGGTCGCCTTCGGTGCTGGATTGCAGTCGCCGCCCAACAGAAGCATCCGTCGCGACCTCACGGACTTCATCGTGTAGTGCCCTCAGTTGTCCACGCAGGCCGCGCTGCCTGCGCCACAGATAGACGCAAATACCAGCCAGCAACAGCACGGCTGCGATCATTACGACGACGACACTGTTGTAGACGGCCGACATGAACCCTGTGAACCCCTGGCGACCTCAGCCGCGACCAAACCCGGCATCATTGCGGGTATGCGAGCGCGTTCATTGACCTTGGGTCTTTGCTGCTCGCTATGACGCGGCAACCGTTGCAGCGTCTTATTTTTTTTATGTTGACAAGATTAGCTGATCCCTGCTGCTGACAACCGTTAATTGACCATAACACAGCGATTTTGCCGTCGGTCTGGGCGCATCAAGGCACCTGTGAAATAATAGCGGTGTTACATACAGGAGCAAAGCATGGACATCGAATTAGCACGTCAACAAATGGTTAACCAGCAGGTTCGCAGTTGGGACGTGATCGATCCACAGGTACTGGACACGATGGCATCAATCCCTCGCGAGAAGTTTATGCCAGAGGATTGGAAGGACTGTGCTTTTGTCGACCGAGAGCTGCCGCTCGCGGATCAACAAATGACCTTCAGCCCTAAGATCGAGGGCCGGTTCCTCCAAGCATTACAGCTAACCGGTACCGATGTCTGTCTGGAGATTGGCACAGGCTGTGGTTATTTGACCGCTTGTATGGCGACGTTGGCTAAGCGCGTCGTGAGTCTCGAACAATCAGAAACGCTGGCAAGCCGTGCCGAAGCGACGTTGCAAGCGTTGCGGATCGATAACGTCTCGATCATCCACGGTTTGGCGCCCGGTGCGCTACCCGACCAAACATTCGATGTCGTGGTGGCAGGTGGCTCTGTTCGCAACAACCTCAGTACGATTAAGAAAATGATCGCTGTCGGCGGTCGAGCAGTGATCGTTGTTGATGATGGCCAGATCATGAGCGCCCAACGCATTACGCGCGTCGATGAGGAACACTGGCTCGCCGAATCTTTGTTCGAAACCGTGCTGCCGCCACTGGTCGGCTATGGCCCACAACCACGATTCCAGTTCTAACATGGTCAATGACATTACGCCGACAGAGCTGGCGCTCTCGCTTCAGAGCGGGGATTGGCACGTTTTGGATGTACGTGAGGATTGGGAGCGTGACATCGTCGCGCTTGCGCAGTCGATCAATATCCCACTTGGCGAGATCCCGCAAAGAGTGAGCGAGATACCGACCAATAAGAATCTGGCAGTGCTGTGTCATGGCGGTGTGCGTAGCGCACAAGCCGCGGCGTTTCTCGTCAGTGCGGGGCTACCCCAGGTGTACAATGTGGTCGGTGGTATCGATCGGTGGGCAATAGATGTGGAGCCTGATCTCCCTCGCTATTGACCAAGGCCCCGATCGACCGATATAGTGTGTTACCCAACTATAACACTGAAACAAAACGGACTGTTTTTATGACGATCGCATCCCGA
>JBCAZE010000207.1:0-5132 GCA_039700805.1 Pseudomonadota bacterium
GGCGTCGTTAAAAGTCGTCGAGGTCATCATCGAAGTCATCTTCGATATCAAACTCATCCTCATCAACGGGCGGGTCGCCGTCGTAGATCAAGAAATCACGTCGTTGCAGCCAGGATTCGCGGACAAACAAGTATGGATCGTTCGACGCTGCGATCTGCGCGTCAAGCGCGAGTAATGACGCGCGAATCGACACGATTTGTAACACCGTCAGTTTGTCTTCTAGGCTTGAGTTATCCAAGTGCTCAATCAGATTGGCTGCGCGATCAACGGGCGCCCCAACAGCATCACGAAGCGTCGACGGCCCAAGGAAAGGTAAAACAACATACGGCCCTCTCGGCACGCCCCAAACGGCAAGCGTTTGACCGAAGTCTTCGTTGTGCTTTGGCATCCCAGACTTCGATGCGACATCAAACAACCCACCAATACCAACGGTAGAGTTGAGAAGTAGTCGACCGGTATCACTTAATGCCGCGACGGGTTTTCCCTGCAGCAAGTTGTTGATGATGTTGACCGGCTCGCCGAGATTGCTGAAAAAATTGCTGACGCCTTGCTCGGCTACGTCGGGCGTGATGGCGCGATAGCCACGAGCGAGAGGTTTGACGAGGACTCGATCTGCGCCGTTATTAAACGCTGTCATGCCGCGGTTGTAGCCTTCCCACGGGTCATCCGAGTTGCCCGTGCTAGCACAACCAGAAAACAGCATCACCGCTGCGAGGGTTGAAACGATTCTGACCATCTTGTTGTCCTGTCTGAATTGGGCGCTTAGCCGGCAGATACACGCGCTGAGCGATCTCGCCGGACTTCGAGTTTTTGGTCTTCCGAAAGATAGTCGCTAACGAAATCAGCACGCGCAAGAAAACGCGCACGTTGTATTGGGGTCGTTTGCGACAAGTTGGCGCCACGGCGTAGCAAAATCACGGCTTGGACAAGATTACCCGTCATGATGTTGTATTCAGCCATGTAGTAGTGCGCTTCGGCGGTCTGCTCCGCATCGATCGCTGCGCGGGCGATGAGCCGCACTTGTTCGGGCGTCGGCGGGACGTTATTCAAGAGGTCAAGCAATAGCTCGTGGGCTTTTGCCGCTTGGTTGGTTTCGAGGAGCACCTCCGCATGCCGGATTGTCAGCGGCACGTTGCGAGGGAACAGCTCTTGAGCGCGCTCAAAGGTCTCCAGCGATGACACCACCTGGTCATTCGCTGCTTGTGCGAGTGCAAGGCCGATGTGATAGGGGATCACTTTGTGCTGTTTCTCGATCAGCTCTTCGAACAGTGCCTCTGCATCGGCCGGCCGATTGTCGCGCATGGCGGCCAGGGCGCGACCGTACCGTACGGCGCGCAATGAGGTGTCCTTTTCTTGTGGTTCCGGGTCTCTCGCGAAGAAAGCCGTTGCGCGTTCAGGGGTGTCCAAAAACAGCGCGTGCGTGCGCGCCTTCATAAGCTCGTAGCCGGTGGAGTTTGGACGTGCAAAATCAGGGTAGCGTGCCGCGCGAGACTTGGCTTCTGCCGTGCGCGAGCTCGAGACAGGGTGCGTGCGCAAGTACTCGAATTGAGCCCCTGGGATCAGTGAGTTGTTCGTCTTGCGCCCCATCCGTGCGAAGAAATCGGCCATAGCGTCGACGTCGAAACCGGCATTGGCGAGTGTCGCGATGCCAATACGGTCCGCTTCGTATTCGTAGCCACGTGTGAAGTTGATCTGGTTTTGTGCGGCGACCGCCTGACTGGTCGCAAGCGCTCCTTCCAGCACCTCACCACCGGCATTGGTCGCAGCGCCCACTGCAATTGCACCGAGCATTGCCGCCATCGTAAACAAGCTCTGGCGAGAATTGTCGTGAATGGTGCGTGCGATATGACGCTGCGTCACATGTGCGATCTCGTGCGCAAGGACGCTGGCAAGTTCTGCTTCGTCGCGCGTCAGTTGCAGAAGACCGGTATGCACGCCGATGTAACCACCCGGTAATGCAAACGCGTTGATGCTGGAATCATTCACGATGAAGAATTCGAATTCCTGATCGCCAGTGCTCGCGTGACCGACCAAGGTGTGGCCAAGATCGTTGATGTACTCTGTCAACTCAGGGTCCTGCACAATGCGACCCTGGTCGTGGAACATGCGCATCATGGCACGGCCAATTCGAGCTTCTTCCGTTTTCGGCAGCAACGCGTCCGCTGGGCTACCGATGCTCGGCAGCTCAAAAGTCTGCGCGTGGGCAACCACCCCAGCGCATTGAACACCGATGAGCGGCAGGCAGCCGATCAGGGCGACAAGGAATTTGTTGTTCAGCCTGGCAATCGTCATGACACTCCGTTGGACTCTCTTAGGCGCGATCGGTTCCGCGAAAAGACAGTGCTACGCTTTATTCAGTGCTTTGGCCGCTTCAAGCACAGCATCAGCATGTTCTTTGACTTTCACTTTACGCCATTCTTCCCGGAGTTTGCCGTCGGCGTCGATCAAAAACGTGCTGCGCTCGATACCCATGACTTTACGGCCATACATATTTTTCTCTTTGATCACGTCGAAGTAGCGGCAGAGCGTCTCGTCGGGGTCGGAAATGAGCTCGAATGGCATGTTGTACTTTGCCTTAAATTTTTCGTGCGAGGCGAGAGAATCTCGCGAAACGCCGAAAATAACCGTATTGGCGCGTTTGAATTTTGGGTTCAAGGTCGAGAAGTCGATGCTCTCGTTCGTGCAGCCGGGCGTCGAGTCTTTGGGGTAGAAATACAGAACGACCTGTTTGCCGCGCAACGACTTCAGATGCACCTCGCTATCGCTCGTGGCATCTGCTTTGAAATCTTTGACGACGCGGTTCAGCGCAGGTCCTGACATAATCTATCTCCGGGTGTGGTTTCAGTGTTTTATTGGCTCGAGGATACCGTCAATATTCATATGGTCGCAAAACTGCATAAATTCCTCACGCAGTTGGGCGATCGATAAGTCAGCCGGCACGCTTATATTCGCCTGAATGCTGAACATGGATGTGCCGGTATGCGCGGCAGGATAGCTTTTCGTATTGAGCTCGGCGATATCGATGCGTCGAGCGCTGAAAAAACCTGACACATTAAAAACGATGCCTTCCTGGTCCATGCAGATCAGGTCACAAGCGTAGGGTATGCGGTTCTCGGCGCTTTTACGGTCATCCGTCTGGCGAATACTTAGGTGCAGCTGCTCGCGTTCAGCGAATTCCTCAAGCGATGCTTGCAGCTTCCCGATGGTGTGCCAGCGACCGGAAACGAGCAACAGCATGGCAAATTCGTTGCCTAGCTGGCTCATACGGCTCTCAAGAATGTTGCCATCGTGTTTGAGCACAACTTGGGTAAGGTCGTGGACCACACCTGTCCTGTCCGCGCCCAGCGCGGAAATCACCAACATTTGCGACATGATGCGTTCTCCAGCGGCGATTCGATTGCCGCAGCTTCTGCACCAATTGTACGCATAAAACCCCTTGCCGCGAAGCGTGCGGAGCCTTTAGACTTGCCGGCTGTTTTCTGGAGCTTTTGGGATGTTTGCGCCGAGCCAAATTGCATTGATCACACCGTTCGTCGACGGCGGTGGTGTCGATTATCCAGCGTTGAAGCGATTGATCGACATGCATGCGAGTGCGGGTACCGGCGGATTAGTGATCGGTGGCACTACCGGTGAGTCGGCGACACTCGGTCGTGATGAGCATGCTGAGTTGATTGCTAAATCCGTCGAGATGATCGCCGGTCGCATGCAGCTCATTGCAGGAACAGGGTCTAACTCGACAGCACAGTCCATCGATTTGTCCAAGGCGGCCGATGTTGATGGGGTCGATGGGTTGCTTCTCGTAGCGCCGTACTACAACAAGCCCCCACAACGCGGTTTGATTGCACATTTTGAGGCGATTACAGAATCGGTCAGTAAGCCCGTGATGCTCTACAACGTGCCCGGACGAACAGTGACTGACATTGCCCCTGAGACCGTGGCGGCTTTGGCCAAACATGAACGGATTGTCGCCATCAAAGACGCGACAGGCGACATTGACCGCTTGAAAGCGCAGCAGGATGTTTGCCCGGATGGCTTCCAATATTTCAGTGGCGATGATTTCACGAGTTGTGAATTTATGCTTCAAGGTGGTCACGGTGTAGTCTCGGTGACAGGCAATGTCGCGCCTGGGTTAATGGCGAAGCTCTGTGAGCACGCAACCGCTGGAAAACGCAAGAAAGCGCGCCTAATTGACGCACGGCTTGCCGCATTGAACGAAGCGATGTTTTTGGAGTCAAACCCGATACCAGTAAAATGGGCATTGCAGCGAATGGGGTATTGCGACGGATCGATCCGTTTGCCGCTGCAGCGTCTTGACCCAGCCTTCGAAGCGGACGTTGAGACGGCGCTTAAAAATGCGGATGTATTATGAGAACGATTAAACTGAGCACACTCGCTGTGCTGTCAACATTGTGGCTGTCCGGTTGCGGCGCCCCCAATCTTTGTGAGAACCGCCTCGATTACCGAGCGGTCAAAGAAACAGCGAAAATCAAAGTGCCGGCAGAACTCGATCCGTTGCCGGATGTCACGCAGCTTGAGATTCCACCCTCATCGACCCCACCCGATGTGGATACCTCCTGTCTCGAGCAACCACCACGCTTTTTTGACGAGAGCGGGCAGGTCGCTGAGTAGCCGGCAGCGCCAAAAGCGCTAGAACCGCTGATCCGTTGGTGTAGAATGCGTCCCCGCTAGCGAAGCTTGCGGTGTTCATGGTGGGCAAAAAATTCGGAGAGGTGGCTGAGTGGTTGAAGGTGCTCGCCTGGACCGATCGGCAGGAAAGCCGATCAGCGATGGGCGGCGAAGCCGACCCACCCGCAGGGCGAGGTACAGGATGTACCGAGTCAAAGCGAGTGTGCACTAGCTGAGTAAGCGGCTAGCGATGTAGAAAATTCGGAGAGGTGGCTGAGTGGTTGAAGGTGCTCGCCTGGACCGATCGGCAGGAAAGCCGATCAGCGATGGGCGGCGAAGCCGACCCACCCGTAGGGCGAGGTACAGGATGTACCGAGTCAAAGCGAGTATGCACTAGCCGCATCAGCGGCTAGCGGTATGAGAAAAATTCGGAGAGGTGGCTGAGTGGTTGAAGGTGCTCGCCTGGAAAGCGAGTGTGCGGTGATACCGTACCGGGGGTTCGAATC
>JBCAZE010000032.1:0-9993 GCA_039700805.1 Pseudomonadota bacterium
CAAGGCGCGCTCGTCCCTCCTCCAAACGCAATAGCGCGCTGAGAGCTTTGTCCGCGTGCAGAAACTCGGGTCGAAATGCGCGATTCACCGTGTCGTACACGCGTTGTTCCAATGCCTCCAAGTTCAAGGCCAGAAGCGCATCACTCCCTCTCAACTCGTCGTAGAAGTGTTCCATGCATCGATGTAGCAAGATGCCTCGTAGTCGAGCGCTCACGCCATACACCGGCATCTCCAACACACGCAAACGCCAACGATGGAGTAATGTGGCGCTCAATGGACTGACGCTTTGATCGCGCAGCACACCGTAGCCGCTCACGCGGCGTCTTGTCTCCGGTAATGGCGACAGCATCGCCGGTTCTATCGCAACCCGTCGCTCGCCAATCATGTCTGCCGCGCCACGAAGAATATCCACAGGTCCGCTTTCACCGCTCCTTGTCGAGAGCATCGCTGAAACCCGCAACGGAATCTCTTCTCTCTGCTCAGCCGTTACCACCTCGGTTGATCGGCTGATCGAACTCACTCTTGCTGTGTGATAAGACCAAAAGTCGTAGTGTTTTTCGCTATTGGCGTCTGGCATTCCAACCTGTCTTTGCAATCGAAACGGTAGCAAGCTCGACGGTGTGGGAGACGGAGGCCATTGCGCATGATCGAATCCAACCAACAGGCATGCATCAAAATGCAGACCAATCGTCTCCAGTGGTCCAGCAATCAGGACGCTGTCATTCGTGGCCTGCGACTGATGCATACTTTGGGACGCGATACGACGAAGCCGCGCGAGTGACTCAGCCATGGTGACATTTTGACTGATGGCATCGCCATCAGCGAGACGATTGAACACTTCGAAAATGGCGTCACGCTGCTGGAATGCGACGGAATCGAGCGTCCCACTCGCCAGCCACCCCGCTTCCTGCAGCGCGTCGCTAAACCGTTCAGACCATACAGACGGATTAGCGCGGGCGTTGCCGTGTTCCGACAATTCAACGGCGGTTGCTAACCAACTCGGTAACGCCACATCGCCGGCGGAGAGAAATTTGGCAAGTGCTCTTGGTGTCCACAGGCGATCGGGCAAGTCGCGCAGCCTTTCTTCCATCGCAATGTAGCTCGAACGCTCGCCGAACAGAGACGATCTAAACAATCGAGATACACCAACGAAACGCTGCCCAGTGACGACAAAATCAAGCCAGACGAGTGCGATACTCAGTGCGGGTGTATCGGAAAGCATCGAGGCGACGGACAAATTGACGTCCCTAAGCACATTCGATTCGATGCCCTGGTAGGCGGGGAATAGACCCTCGCACACTAATCTGACAGCAGCATCACTATCGGATGACAGGGTCGGAGATACGATCGCTAAGCGCGCGTCGGGATCCGCATCGCGGGCCGCTCGCGCCCATTGACCTGCGAAGACATAGGCGGCGCTGTCATCAGCAACAATAGTCTCTCTTGTCTCGGTGACGGCACCGGATGCGCTTGGCGCCCAAACGGTTGCGCCTTCGCCGATAGCCGTTACCAAGTCACGCTGTGCCGGCGTCAGATCTGTAAACCCGGCGAATAACACACGTTGTTGCGCTAGCCAATCTCCTGGAGAGGCAGAGAGAATACCTGGCAGTTCCGCCTCAGTAAGAAAACGCTGCTCGCGCTGCCTGTCTCGAAACTTGACGAGACACCTTGCGAGTAACTCGCTGTTCTCGTCGTCGATCGATGCCGCCAATTGCGCGTCGCTGATCTGCCATTGCTGCATGAGCTCAAAAGCGCGCCTTACCTCCGCAGCGAGCGCACCACTCGCAAAAAATCGTGCCTCAGATTCACTGAGTAGTTCATTGACGACTTCTGTCATCACCCAGTCGAGCTGGTGACTGGACAACAACCGTTCAGCATCTAAACGACTATGGGTACCCGACAGGCAATGACGCCGATAACAGGCTCGCAAGAACGCCGAGTAAGGCATGCTTGGCACGGTTTGAAAGACATCTTCCCCGCGCGCTGCGATATCAACCAGTTCGTGATCATTGATTGCACGAGCGAGTCGCTGGTTTGCAGTTACGACGAGCGAAAAATCTCCGTTGGAGAGCAGCGCCGCAAGATCGGGCGCCAGCGGAGAACGCATTATGAGTGGCCGCCCTCTACGATGACCGGTCGTGCAACGCGCATGGCGGACAGCACCGTTTCAATCTCCTCAAAGACCTGCATTAACTGCGGCGCCTCTGGGAGCAGCGTAATTCTAAAGTGGGTCTTGTAAGGGGTATTGAAACTGCTACCCGGCGCCAACAGCACCTGCTGCTCTTCGAGTAATTTTAAGGCAAACACTTCGTCATCGAAGCCCGGAATTTTGTCGTCATCAACACCGATAAAAGCATACATCGAGCCATCTGGTGGGGTTACGCTCAGGAAATCGCTCACACCAACAGCATCCAGTACCGCTTGCCTTGACTCGAACAACCTGCCACTCGGTGCGGTTAACTCGAAAATGCTCTGATAACCGCCGAGCGCGGTTTGCACGGCCCATTGAGAGGGCACGTTACTACACAGCCTTAGCGCCGCGAGCAGCTCCAGCCCCTCAAGATACTCTTTTGTCTCCGGGCCGTGCCCGCTGATGGAGCACCAGCCAACACGATAGCCGCAAGCCCGGTAGACCTTGGATAAGCCACCATAAGTGATACAAACGGCCCCGTCTGCCATGGTCGCCATCGGCACGAACTCAGCCCCCTCGTACAACATGTGGTCGTAGATCTCATCGGACATGATGACAAGATTGTGACGCCGGGCTAACGCAGCGATCTCGGCCAACAAAGCTCTCGGGTATACGGCACCCGTAGGATTGTTCGGGTTAATAAGGACAATCGCGCGTGTCTTGTTCGTGACCAGCGATTCGATATGGGCTACATCGGGAATAAATCCAGCTGAAGGCAAACAGTCGTAATGCACCGGCGTGCCGCCGTTCAGCGTCACTGACGCTGTCCATAACGGATAAGTCGGACTTGGGACCAGCACTTCATCTCCCGGGTTCAACAACCCGCGCAGTGTCAAATCGATGAGTTCGGACACACCGTTACCGATGAACACTTCATCAACGGTAACGTCCATCACGCCACGACTCTGTTGCTGCATGACGACGGCCTCGCGGGCTGGAAAAATGCCCTTTTGATGACAATAGGCTTCCGCCGATGGCAGATTTTCTATCATCGCAAGGCGCATTGTCTCGGGCGTTCGGAAACCAAAGCGGCCCGGATTGCCGATGTTCAAATGAACAATCTCGTGCCCTCGTTTCTCCATCTCATGAGCGCGCTTTGAAAGCGTACCGCGGATTTCGTACCGAACGTTGTTTAATCGACTGCTAGCTTTTGGCATCAGAAGTGGGTGCAAATAACTAAGAACCCGCACTCTATCGCGAACTGAGCAAACAAGGAATGCCAAAAAAAGACCCGGTCAAAATAATTCGACCGGGTCCGGGTCCGCACGGAGAAGTACGGATGCGTTTCGCACCAACACGGGCAATCGTGTTAGTGCCAAGTGCCTGTTTCGAGCGGTGCGTCAGGCCATCTTCCGAGCAACATCACCATTGAAAGGTGCGCCAAAATATCTTGCAGTGCAACATTTTGGTCATCGGAGATAACCGAGGTGGAGAGCCTAGCAGAGCCCCATCCCTCGTCCACCCTAGTTAACGCGATGTTCTAATATTAAACATTAGATATCGAACATTATTATTTGTTTTATATATATTTCTTCGAGAGAATTTATTTTCACATGTACCCCGATAATCACGATTTCGTTCAGCGATATACAGTATTGGCTGCGCCGTTATCTGTTGCAAATGGCGTAAAACGGGAGCGGTCCACTTGTCTGGCCACACCCGCTCCGCCACAATAGCGCGCCGGCCACGACAACGTTCACATAGAACTGTATCAATCGTGGCAAATTGAGTTGAATCTAAGGCCTGTTGATCAAGCACAGGCTAGGAGAAGGTCATTGGACAAGATTATCGTAGGTCTGAAACGCGTCGTTGACTACAACGTTCGCATACGCGTTAAAGGTGATGGCAGCGGCGTCGAGACAGATGGCGTGAAAATGTCGATCAACCCGTTTGATGAAATTGCGCTGGAAGAAGCACTGCGTATCCGCGAACGGGGCGATGCGAGTGAAGTCATCGTCGTCTCCATCGGCGCTTCCGATGCACAGCAGCAACTACGCACTGGCCTAGCGATGGGCGCTGACCGCGCCATCCTGCTCGAGTCCGACACCGTAGTCGACCCACTCGCCGCAGCGAAGGCGATGCTCGCTATTATCGAGCAAGAGCAACCTGGTTTGGTCATTCTTGGTAAACAAGCGATCGATAACGATAACAACCAAACCGGTCAAATGTTGGCTGCTCTATGGAATCGTCCACAAGCCACTTTCGCCTCAGAGGTTATCTTGGACGGCGATACGGCAAAAGTGACGCGTGAGGTCGATGCCGGCCTTGAGACCATCGAAGTCGACCTGCCCGCCGTCATCACCGTTGATTTACGTCTCAACGAACCGCGCTACGTCAAGTTGCCGGACATTATGAAGGCGAAGAAAAAGCCGCTCGACACCAAAGCTTTCTCTGAGTTGGGTGTTGCTACCGACGATGCATTCTCCGTCGGTTTGTACGAGCCGCCCGCGCAGCGAAGCAAGGGCATCATGGTCGAAGACGCGGCAGGACTCGTTGCCGCACTGAAAGAAAAAGGACTCGTGTAATGGCGAACATTCTCATTATTGGCGAACAAACAGACAACGCGTTAAACGCCGCAGTTGCCAAATGCGTCACCTGTGCTCGTGACATTGACGGCGCCGAAATCCACGTTTTACTTCTGGGCAGCAGCATCGATCAAGCCGCCGCCACGGCAGCGAGCATAGAAGGTGTTGCGAAAGTGCTGACCATCGATGCGGCGCACAATGCAAACCCGCTCGCGGCCGTCTACGCACCACAAATCGCAGAGGTCGCAGGTGGCTATGACTACGTGTTTGGTCCCTCTACAACATTCGGGAAAGACCTTGTACCGCGGGTTGCAGCGCTGCTGGATGTCAACCAACTATCAGATATTATGGAAGTGGTTGATGCCCGCACCTTCAAACGGCCCATTTACGCAGGCAACGCCATCACAACGGTAACGGTGAAGGATGGTTACAAAGTCCTAGCAACTGTTCGCGCAGCGTCTTATCGTGCATCAGGCGAGCAAGCGGCTGCACCGATTGAAGCTGTGAGCACGGGGGCTGAGATCCCTGCACATTCGCGTTTCGTTTCTGTACAGACGGGCGCTTCAGATCGGCCTGATCTGCAAACAGCTGCAAAAGTCGTTTCAGGCGGTCGTGCACTGGGTAGTGAAGAAGCATTCAAAATCATCTACGACTTCGCTGACAAGTTGGGTGCGGGCGTTGGTGCATCACGTGCCGCTGTCGATGCTGGCTACGTCCCGAATGAGCTGCAGGTGGGTCAAACAGGCAAAATTATCGCTCCCGAGTTGTATGTCGCCATCGGCATTTCTGGTGCGATTCAGCACTTAACGGGCATCAAGGACGCCGGCACGATCGTCGCGATCAACAAAGATGAAGATGCGCCAATTTTCGAAGTCGCGGATATCGGACTGGTCGGTGATCTGTTCAAAGTGATTCCAGAAATTGAGGCTGCACTCGGCGCTTAAGCGACACGGTCAACAGAGACTAAAAAAGGCGCTACAGAAGTAGCGCCTTTTTTGTTGGGGAGTCATTACAGCTGGATTGCCAAGACAACGCTCGTAATGAGCAAACAGCTATTGGCGACGACAAATGGCCGAAAACGTCGCAGCAACCGTTTCAATGTCGCCTCTCGCGTTGGGTGAGACCCGTGGCCGACAATATGCTCACCCACAATCAGTGCACCGCGAAGATAAGCTCGCGATGCTACGAAAAAGCCAAACATGATGGAGAGTGTTAAAGCGCCGAGTGCAGCGGGTGTCAGTGCCTCCTCCGGCACGCGACGAATGGCAACTACGGCAATGAGCATCAACACAATCGCTATGAGCATCGCACCATAATTCTCAGCACGACGAAGCTGCTTCCGACCCGGTAGGTCACGGAACGTCAGTGTCAAACTGACCAATACCAGGTATGCCAAACCGAAACAGACCAGTCCCAGTTTCAGGGCAAGCGGATTAATCCATGGAAACCAGTCGTAGTGTGTGAAGACCAGCCCACCCGATACCAGCATTAACGTTAAACACACCAGCATGACACTGTTCGTCAGACGTAACCGTTGAATAAGAGACTGCCGTCTCGCAGCGGGCAATTGATAGCGGGAAACAGTGACAGAATCTGACAACATCAAAACAGCCGTCGTCGTAAAAACGACAGCGGCTGAGACGCCCAACAGGTAAAACAACTGATCCATCGAAGTAGGACGCGTTGATGACTCGGCTGTGGTTAGAGAAGCTCGAGTACCGCCTCTGCGGCACTGACCTTAAACTCTCCTGGCCCTTCAACCGCTACATGCGTGGCCTTGCCATCATCAACAACGATCGCAAAGCGCTGTCCTCGAATGCCCATGCCAAAACCGCGACCATCCATTTCAAGACCCAGTGCTTTCGAATAGTCACCATTGCCGTCAGCCAGCATCACGACTTTATCCTCAACACTGCGATCCTTGCCCCACGCACTCATGACGAATACATCATTGACCGCCATACAAGCAACGGTATCGACGCCTTTTTCAACGAAAGCGGCAGCATGATCGACATAGCCGGGCAAATGATTCATTGAACAAGTGGGCGTGTACGCACCTGGAACCGAGAATAAGACAACACGTTTGCCACCAAACAACTCATCCGTGGTGATCTGACCCGGACCGTTCTCTGTCATCACACCAAAATGCCCTTCGGGCATCATATCGCCTGTCTTGATTGTCATCGTCTGTTCTCCTGTCACAAAAAATACAGTCGTGCCCACATACACACGACGCGTTAAAAAAACGGGATAGTGAGCGCGCCGAGACTATACGGCAGTCAGTCCGGACGCTCCGGGAAAGTCCCCTGCTTTGGGCAGCATTGCCGGTACATCATGTTCCAGCACATCAGCTAACCATCCGCTGATGCTGATCAACGCATCCAGAGATACTCCTGTCGCCACACCGGAGCGCTCCAGCATGTAAACCAAATCATCGGTCGGAATGTTGCCAGTCGCTGCCGGCGCAAACGGGCAACCGCCGATCCCCCCGATACTCGAATCAAGCGCGGCGACACCGGCTTGTATAGCGGCCATCGCGTTTGCCATCCCGGTGTTTCGCGTGTTGTGAAAATGACATCGCAATGGCGTTTCGGGCGCAACCCGTCGCACCGCCGATACCAGCGACGTGACCTGGGTCGGCACGCCAACACCAATACTATCTGCCAGTGCGATCTCGCACGGCTCCGCAGCCATCACCGCTTCGGCGACCTCGATGACGCGTTGCGCTGGCACTTCCCCTTCAAAAGGACACCCGAAAGCCGCTGAAAGCGTCACCGCTACCTTAATGTTCGCCTCACGCGCCTGTGCCGCGATTCGCTTGAAGTCATCGATGGATTGGGCGGTAGGTACCCCTTGGTTACGTTGGTTATAAGTATCCGTCACAACCACCGGCATGGTGATCTCATCGACGCGCGCCTCCCGCGCCCTATCAAAGCCACGTTGGTTGAGAATCAGGCCGATGTACGACACATCATCCATCTTCGGCAAAAGCGCCATCAGCGCTTCGGCATCGGCCATTTGCGGCACACGCTTGGGATGCACAAAACTGGTTACTTCGATTCGTCGAACGCCCGCGTCGATAGCGCGTGCGATCAATGCTGCCTTCTGTTCGGTCGGCAAAATCGTTGTCTCGGACTGCAATCCATCGCGTGGACTCACCTCAACAATTTGGACGGAATTCGCTCGCTCGCTCATGGCGCAAGGTTATCAAAAATGTGCGTCAACTTGTGATCAACGACATCAATCAAAGTCATCGCGAAGGCGTTTGCTGCATTGCACCAAATTTGAATCTAGATTAAAATTAACGGAATTGAACACGCGCAACGCCGAGCCATAACAGCGTTGCTTCGGGAGCCGCGACAGATGCAATTTGAATTGACCGACGAACAACAGATGATCCGCGATGCCGCGCGAGACTTCGCGCAGAACGAAATCGTTCCTGTCGCAGCAGCCCATGATGCTTCCGGCGAATTTCCCAGTGAAACCATCGCCAAGGCTGGCGAGCTTGGATTCATGGGCATTGAAGTACCGGTCGAATACGGCGGTGCCGGCATGGACGCTATTTGCTACGCCCTGTTGCTAGAGGAAATCGCCGCAGCGGATGGCGCGCACAGCACCATTATTTCGGTCAACAATAGCCTTTATAGCAACGGGATTTTGGGTTTTGGTACAGATGCGCAGAAAAAAGCGTTCATCGAGCCTGTCGCTACCGGTCAAGCAATCGGCGCCTACGCCCTAACCGAACCGCAGTCAGGTTCTGACTCGAGCAATATGCGGTCCCGCGCCGTGCTGTCAAAAGACGGTAGTCATTACGTTATCAATGCGAAGAAATCGTGGATTACCTCAGGCCCTGTCGCACGTTTCATCGTCGTCTTTGCGATGACTGATCCTGATGCAGGCGCACGTGGCGTTTCTGCTTTTGTTATCGATACGGAGAAACCTGGTTTTTCTCGAGGGAAAACAGAGCCAAAGTTAGGTATTCGGGCCTCAGCAACCTGTGAGATCGAGCTAACCGACTATGAATGCCCAATTGAAAATCGTTTGGGTGATGAAGGCGAAGGCTTCAAAATAGCGATGACCGTACTCGACGCCGGACGCATTGGTATCGCGGCACAAGCGGTTGGCATTGCCCGCGCCGCTTATGAGGCAAGCGTTGCCTATTCGCAAGAGCGGATAGCATTCGGCTCCCCAATTGGTTCTTTCCAAATGAACCAAGCCAAAATCGCTGACATGAAGACTCGCTTGGAGGCCGCTCGTTTGCTGACGCTTCAAGCCGCTTGGTCGAAAGACGAAGCGAAAAAGACCGGAGCGAGAAACACACTAAACGCGAGTATGGCGAAACTGTATGCCTCTGAGGCAGCAATGTTTATTACGCACGCGGCGGTCCAAATGCACGGTGGCATGGGCTACAGCAAAGAGCTACCTGTGGAACGTTATTTTCGCGACGCGAAGATCACCGAAATCTATGAAGGAACCAGCGAAATCCAACGGATGGTGATCGCGCGGGCGGAAACAGGACTGCGATAAGCCGCACCGCTCGTCAGCAGCGATAAGGCGCTAGCCTTAGATCGTTTCGGCCAAGCTTTTCGAACTACATATCGTTTTGTGCGACATGTACGACGAGCCCGTCGAGTTCGTCAGTCATCTCGATCTGGCAGGTCAAACGGCTGTTGTCTTTTCTCTCATAGGCGGCATCAAGCATGCTGTCTTCCATGTCGTCCATCTCAGGCAACTTGTCGACCCACGCCGCATCGATATAGCCATGACAGGTCGCGCATGCACAAGCACCGCCACATTCGGCTAGGATCGCATCAACGCCATTGTTTACAGCCGCCTCCATAACGGTGTAACCAACGTCAACCGACACTTCTTTTCTGTTGTCGTCACTATCGACAAAAACCACTGTTGGCATGTCGTCCATCTCAGGCAACTTGTCGACCCACGCCGCATCGATATAGCCATGACAGGTCGCGCATGCACAAGCACCGCCACATTCGGCTAGGATCGCATCAACGCCATTGTTTACAGCCGCCTCCATAACGGTGTAACCAACGTCAACCGACACTTCTTTTCTGTTGTCGTCACTATCGACAAAAACCACTGTTGGCATGTTCGCTCCTGTCCGCTTACGCCCATCATTGAATTGTGGCGCATTATACGGATTTCAAGCCGCTGAGAACGCTTTTTGTCCCGACTGAGTGACAACATCAGTTCTTCGTGAACATCGCCGCTCTCGGCCATCCTTGGCCTCCACGGCATACCGTTCTTCGTGAACAT
>JBCAZE010000032.1:10093-22418 GCA_039700805.1 Pseudomonadota bacterium
CGGCATACCGTTCTTCGTGAACATAAAAAAAGGCGGGTCAAACGCCCGCCTTTTTCGTTGAGGTTTCAGCTAGCACTCTATGGTGCCGCTTCCCCCGTCGTTGCCGGCTCGTCTTCGCTACTCGAATCCTCTGCAGGCTCTTCAGCCGCCGGCGTATTACGACGTGCTTGTTGACGTGCAATACGCAACTGCTCAAGGCGTGCGAGATCCGAGTCGATGACTTTGATCCACTGCGTCGCAAGCGTACGGCTGCGCTCGCTTTGCTGTGCCTTCCGGAACTCTTGCTTCGCGGCGCTCAGTCTATCCATGTTGTACAAGCACATACCGATCGTGATGTTGCTGTCGGACGGACGCTGCAAACCACCCTTGCGAATGCTCGAACGACCCGCTTCGACACACTCGGAGTATTGGTCGGTATTCAGATATGAAATCGCCAGCCGCGCGTCTAGATCACCGTCAGTGGTCAAACGCGCAGCCTCACGCAATGCTGGAATCGCCTTGAGGTCTTCCGCCGCCAAAGCCCACGCTTGAGACAATAGACGATAGTTCTTCGCCTCTTTACTGATGACGCCAGAAGCCATCCCATTCTCTAGAACAACAGCCGCTTTGTAAGGAATCTCCCCTTGTAGGTAGAGTTGGGCCATCGTGACTTGTTCAGTTTCAGAACCCAACACGCCGGCGGTATACATCGCTTCGTAGACCGACAACATGTTTCGCTCTTCGCCAAGCTCAGAGAAAATGCCACCGAGCGCCATCCAGTATGACTTCTTCGGCCAGCCAGCAATCAGGAGCTTCAAGGTATCGCGTACGCAGCGATACTGCTCAAGCTGATAGCAAGCGTAGTACTTCAAGTTGTACCAGTCTTCCTTGATCTGCGTGCCACGACGTGTCGCCTCAGCAATCGCCGTATCAAGCGGCTGGATCATTTTGCCGAACTCACCTGTCTGAGAATACGCTTGGGCGAGCAGTACATACGCCTCAGGCGGGGGATTGTTCGCCGTCTCGAACCATTCTCCCAGGTAGCGAATGGTCTGTTGGTAGTTCTCTTTGGTCGCGTACAACTGAGCGATCGTGTAGACCGTCTGAGAGCGCATTTGCGGCTCAACCGATGGAATTCGAATCAATTGCTCATAGGCACTAATCGCACCGTCCGTATTGCCACGGCTGTACTCGATGAAACCCTTAAAATTGAGAACATTACCCTTCTCGAACTCAGTGATTTCATCACGTAGCATACCGTCGATAATACGCAGCGCACCAGGCCAGTCTTCGGTGTCAACCAATTCCTGCGCTTTGGTGAGCTTGTCATAAACGGGCTTCGAGAGTGCTTCTGCCTTCTTCGTTTCACGTTTAGGCGGCTCATCGTCTTGTGCCATCACAGTCGGTGCCGCGAGGCCCAAGCCCAGCGCAGCAACCACGGTGATCAGACGACTGATCCAACGATTTCTTGCATTCATCATGGTAAATCCCTACTGAAACTTGCGTTTCAGCTACTTCTGCAATTCAAAACGGATACGTGTTTCAACACCAGGCACTTCGACTGGCTGACCGTCGACAACCCGCGGCTTGTATTTGAACTTCAAGACCGCGTTGGTTGCAGCACGGTTGAACAAACTGCTCGTTGAATACGTGACCGTAGGATCCTTGACCGTACCGGACGTCGTCACCGTGAACATCATGTCAACGTAGCCTTCAAGGCCACGTGACAACGCTCGGTTTGGATAAACGGGTGCAACACGCACGATCGGCAAATACTCACCGTCGGAGTAGCTCAATGCCCCTGGACCAGCAATCTGTGAAGACGTGTTAACCGTCGGTGCACGAACCCCTACCGTCGCAACGTTGGGATCAACGTTATCCATAGGAGGCGGTGGCACATCGGGTGGCGGCGTTTCTGGCTTCTGAGGTTTCTCAGGCTTACGCTCTTCACGATTCACGACTTCCTGCTGCTTAACGCGGACGAAATCGAGCATCATGCGCTCACGTGGATCCTGCAGTACTTGTGTGCCATTCTCGATGAGGAAATTCATCAAGAACAACAAAAAGCACGTCACAAGCGCTCCAGAAATGACACCAATCAGATATCTCATCGCCTTATCCTCCCGCCTACTCGTTGTTGGCGGCTAACGAAACGTTATCCACTCCGGCCTCACGCGCCGCATTCATAACGATCACCAGCGTTTCGTTATTCGACAGCTTGTCAGCCTGAATAACCACCGAGCCCTTAGGGTTCTCAGCGTGTAGACGCTCGATGTTCGCGCGGACGGCACGAGGGTCGATGCGACGACGATCGATCCAGATCTCATTGGTGGATCCAATAGCGACCAGAATATTCGCGTCATCCACCTTATTGGCAGTTGGCGCATCCGGACGATTCACATCGAGGCCAGACTCTTTAATGAACGAAGCGGTCACAATGAAGAAAATCAACATGATGAACACGACGTCGAGCATCGGCGTCAAGTCAATCGCGCTTTCATCTTCCTCCGCCATCGCGGCATTTTGTTTACGCATGTGTGCGTTCCTCTTCTATTTTTAATGATCCATGGTCAGAGAGTCTTCGAGTAACTCGATTTCCCGCTCTGATCGTCTGGACAAAATCGTAATCAACAAGACACCGGAGAGCGCACCGACCATTCCCGCCATCGTTGGAATGGTCGCTGACGACACACCATCAGCCATCGAACGTACGTTACCGGAACCCGATAAGGCCATAACCTCGAACACGCGAATCATGCCGGTCACCGTGCCCATCAGGCCCAGTAGCGGACACAATGCGACGAGCGTCTTAATGACGTTCAGCCACTGCTCGCTCTCGAGTTCAACCTCAGAGATGATCGCTTCACGAATGCGATGTGCATTCCACGAACGGCGCTCGCTGCGCGCTTCCCATTTGGCCCGAGCTTTATCAACCAACTTCGGCAATGTGGTGTTGTAGAAAATCGTTCTTTCCACAATGAGCAGCCACATCAGGAAGATGGTGACGGCGATCCAAAACAGTAATGGACCGCCCGCCTCCATGAAGTCACGTACGGAGAGAAATTGGTCTTCTATCCAACGCATGCTTGGCTCCTAAGCCTTGTGGGCCGCTTCAGAGTGCTCAGCAACCATACCGGCGCTTTGCTCGGTCAAGATACTGATCAGTCGTTTCGCGCGACCAGCCAAAATGGTGTGCAGCAGAATCATCGGAATCGCGACACATAGACCCAGAACCGTTGTCATCAACGCGGTGGAGATACCACCCGCCATCAGTTTCGGATCACCGGCACCGTACAGCGTAATCACCTGGAAGGTCTTGATCATACCGGTCACCGTTCCAAGCAGACCGAGGAGCGGTGCAACGGCGGCAATCACCTTCACGAGCAGAAGACCACGGTTGATCTTCGGTACTTCTTTTAGGACCGCCTCGTTTAATTTAAGTTCCAGCGTCTCGGTATCGACGCTCTTGTTGCTGGTGTAAGCCATCAGAACGCGACCCAATGCATTGTCTGCAGTGGGGTTACCGATGTTCTTGAGCTGACGTGAAACCTTGCCGTTAGCCGACAACAGGCTCGCAAGCAGGAAGATCGCGATGATCAAGCCGATCAGACCCAGCCCAATGATCACGAGGCCGACAGGGCCGCCATCACCAAACACACGTTCGCTCAAGCTCTTCGACTCAACCAGTGTGGCGAGTA
Organism: Pseudomonadota bacterium; assembly: GCA_039700805.1. Lineage (GTDB taxonomy): Bacteria > Pseudomonadota > Gammaproteobacteria > Steroidobacterales > Woeseiaceae > CALBPI01. The sequence goes on from JBCAZE010000032.1 coordinate 13,771, forward strand.
CGCCGCCACGGGTCGGATCGATACCGACAACCACCGTCTCACCCGGCTGCGCGCCGAATAGATCTGATGTGCTTGAGGTGTAACGCCCTTGCGGTTGTTTCGGCAATCCTGTGAGTGCACCTGTCTCCGAGTTGTACTCAAGAAACTCACCATCACCGACCATGACAAAGTTACCGATTCGGATCACTTCGCCACTGGTGACTTCACCGTCAGAAATCACATCAGCCGTGAACTTCGAGACTTTGCCTGACTCAACAACTTCGCGTTGCAATTCAAACCACAGCTGCTCGATCTCTTCGATTGACGCAAGATTCGTTGAGCTCGCCATTTTAGTACCAAGCGCCACGAGAAAGTCCTCGCGATCGGGATACTCAAGGTTGGTCAGCGAAGCGCCGAACTTGCCCTGGGTGTCACCCGCCACCTGCTGAAGTACGCCGAACAGCTCTTTGAGCTCACCCAGCGCTTCATCAAGCTCAGCTTCTTTTGTGGTCAACAATGAATTGTTGGCTTCGAACGTCTGCTCTAACTGTGCGCCGCGACGCTCAGCTGCCGTGCGCTCGTTTCGCGCCTGGTTCAGCAGGTTTTGTTGCTCAGATTTGCGTGCATTGAACTCCGCCTCGCGTTGCCGCGCTTCGGCTGAGTCTTGCGTTTGACCGCGTTCAATTTGACGCAACAGCTCATTCAGAGAGCCGACTTCTTGTGCTTGCGCGGCAGGCGCACTCGCCAGAACGAGGGCTGCGGCCAGCGATGTCAGTTTTTTGAATTTCATGTTCTTGTTACTCCCCGGCGTTCACTGGCACCAGCAGCAGTTCCGGTGCGATCTTCTTGCCTGCTACCGCCAGGCCTTTTGCGACCTCCGCCCGGTAAGCGTCGTCGATTTCAAACTGTCTTGTTGACGTGTTGTAACGGGCCGTGGTTTCGCCATCAGCGGTTTGGAACAACAGTGCAACGCGACCAAGACGTAGGTACTGGCCAGGGAACACTTTGCCGTCTACCTCAAGGGTGCCTTCGTAGGCTTCGATCGTGCGACCGTAGTCGACCTCGATCTGGTAGGCCTCCATCGCTTTCCGAAATTTTTCCGCAGCGCTGACGTCAGGATCGCTCATCAAGCCGTCCAGGGTCGCGATGCGATTCGTGCGCTCTTCCATCAGGAACGGAATATCGAGTTCGATCGATTTCTTGAGGCCCGCGCTCATGCGTGTAATCAACGGCAAAATCTGACGGTTAATGGCCGTCGCGTTCTGCATAGACACTTCGATCTCTGAGAGCTTCTGGTTCTGACGATCAACCTGCGCTTGGAGCAGCTGGTTGTAGATCTTCAGACCATCGATCTCTTTATTCACTGCACGGAATTCATCCGTCAATGAACGTGTCTGCGACACGATCCGGTCGATCCGCGTTTGCGACTGCACCTGACGATCCAGGCGATTTGACTCCGAACGCAATACGGAATCGACTGACTGAGCGCTTGCAGCACTGCCAAGAAGCAATGCGGCGGCGGTCGTCATGATCACGCCTAGGCGTGCACCGGTTTTGGACGGTTTCATGAAAACTCCTCAACGATGATTATGATTATCCAAATTCAACAAACAGCCACCCGCGCGAACGCGGGCAACAAACTCTTATAAAAGGTATCCTGTGTAACGATTGCCACAGATGGCTGGCAATGCGCGCGTGAACGGTGTCAAAGCGGCAGCGTCAGGCGCAACCGCGTTGGTAAACAGACTTGTTGTCGACATGTTCGCTTTGTCCTCCCCCGAGTACATCGCGCTAATTACAAGCGTCATCACCGAATCATCGGTACAAAGATGATTACAAGTGACTTTAGTTTCCCAAAATCCCCGAAATCGCTAGGCCACAACTCCCAAGTAGCCTTGCGAAGACGGAGAATAGCATAGCAATGGCGATTTGCGAGTTTCAATTTGACACGGAACGTCGCAAACATTTTCGCTAGCAAAAACCGCGCCTAAGTGCGTGCTGCTTGCTGCGATGCTAACTCGAGCTTCGCAATCGTCACTCGGTGTACTTCATCTGGACCATCTGCCAGGCGCAAAGTTCGAATACCGGCATAGGCATAGGCCAATGGGAAGTCCTGAGAAACCCCTGCCCCGCCATGTGTTTGTATCGCTCGATCGATGACCCGCAACGCCATGGTAGGTGCAACCACTTTAATCATTGCGATATGGGAGCGTGCGACCTTATTGCCGACTTTGTCCATCATATCGGCCGCTTTCAGCGTCAGCAGTCGTGCTTGCTCAATATCCATTCGCGATTCAGCAATTTGCTCACGTACGACGCCTTGCGCTGACAAAGGACGACCGAAAGCTACACGTTCATCCACACGCTTGCACATAGCCTCAAGTGCGCGCTCTGCAAGTCCAATCGTCCGCATACAGTGATGAATACGCCCTGGCCCAAGTCGCCCCTGCGCGATTTCGAAACCACGCCCTTCGCCCAGCAACAAGTTCGATGCTGGCACCCGAACATCGGTAAAGCTGACTTCTGCATGACCGTGCGGCGCATCGTCATAGCCAAATACGTGCATGGGTCGAATAATCTCGATGCCTTTGGCCTTAGCGGGGACCAAGATCATCGACTGCTGACTATGTCGATCCGCTTCCGGGTCGGTCTTGCCCATCAATATAAGGATTTCGCAACGTGGGTCCATCGCACCACTCGTCCACCATTTGCGACCGTTGATGACGTACTCGTCACCATCACGGACGATGCTGCATTCGATATTTGTTGCGTCTGATGAGGCAACAGCGGGCTCCGTCATCGCAAACGCGCTACGAATCTCACCGGCAAGCAATGGCTCCAGCCATTCTTGCTTATGCGCCTCCGATCCATAACGCTCCAAGACTTCCATGTTGCCAGTATCGGGAGCAGCGCAATTAAATACCTCAGGTGCAATGGGCGAGCGGCCCATGATTTCACAGAGCGGCGCGTACTCAAGGTTCGTCAAGCCAGCCCCTCGCTCACTCTCGGGCAAAAACAGATTCCAAAGCCCAGCTTCGCGCGCTTTTGCCTTCAATTCCTCCATGATTGGCGGGACCACCCAACGATTATCCGACGCGGCTAGATAGTCGTGATAGACCTTCTCATTCGGATAAACGTGCGCATCCATAAATGCGAGCAACCGTTCGCGCAACGCTTCCACTTTCGGTGAGTAATCAAAGTTCATGATCGAGCCCCCTGTCATGTATCCGTGATGGCAGTCAGCAAGCCGCGCCCTGCCCCGATTCGCTGCGAGCATACGCGGGATCGCCGATCAAACACAACCGCACTTGCCGATAGGTTTAGCCGAGCCTAGACTCAGCGGCGTTCACCGAAAATCACAAACACTGGATTGGATAGATATGAAAGCTGCATTAGTCAAAGCGTACGGCGGACCGGATTCGCTGGTCATTGAAGACGTGCCGAGCCCCGAAGTCGGCGCCGGAGAGATCAAATTGCGCGTCAGGGCGTGCGGCGTCAACTTCCCTGACGTGTTGATGATCGCGGGAAAATATCAGTTCAAGCCACCCATGCCTTTCTCACCTGGCGCCGAAATGGCCGGCGAGATTATTGAGCTCGGTGAAGGGGTCGACGGACCGCCCGTCGGCACGCGTGTTTTATGTATGAACGGCTGGGGCGGCATGGCCGAGGAGATTTCGGTTCCCGCAAAGAGCGTCGTCCCAATTCCTGACGGCATGGATTTTGTGACAGCAGCCGCGGTCATGATGACCTACGGCACCTCCTATCATGCGTTGAAGCAGCGCGCGAATATCCAGCCCGGCGAGTCCCTGCTGGTCCTGGGAGCTGCCGGTGGCGTTGGATTAGCCGCCGTTGAGCTTGGCGCGCTCATGGGCGCAGAAGTCACCGCCGCCGCAAGCACGGCCGACAAGCTCGCGCTTGCGGAACAATACGGCGCCAAACATCTGATCAATTACACGGACGTCTCTTTAAAAGAAACCGTCAAAGCGGCTACCAACGGTAACGGCGTCGATGTGATCTACGATCCTGTTGGCGGTGACCTATTCGATGACTGCTTGCGTTCACTGGCCTGGAAAGGACGCCTTCTGGTCATCGGGTTCGCGGCCGGAGAAATACCGAAAGCCCCGGCGAATTTGCCGTTGTTGAAAGGCAGTTCGATCGTAGGGGTGTTCTGGGGTGCATTCACACAGCGAGAGCCACAAGAAAACATGAAGAACATGGGCGAGCTGGTGCAGTGGTTTACAACCGGCAAACTGAAGCCACATATCGGTGATGTTCTTCCACTTGACCAGGCCGCAGAAGCGGTGACTATCCTCGCAACGCGCCGCGCCATGGGTAAAGTCGTCATTGAGATCTGACGATAAACAATGGACGCCCTTGCCCGATGATGGCACAAAGGTAACAGACGCAACTTTTTTTATGGCACGGACGGTTGACTTAAGACGATCACACAACCATGATCAGGCAAACAACGGCAGACTATGACGCAAATGCATTCACTTGCTCTTAACAACCTACTCCTTGGACTCCTTCTAGAGAAAGCGAGTTGCGGGTAGCTATTGGCCGAATAAAAGAGACGACACCAAGCCCCGCAACCGAATAAGGATGCGGGGTTTTTTTTTGCATTGATTGAAAACGCACGGCAAGCGAAGGAAAAAGCCATGAGCAACAACGATCCGAACCACGTCAGGATTTTCGACACCACTTTGCGTGACGGCGAGCAAGCCCCGGGGTGCAGCATGACACTCAAGGAAAAACTACGCATCGCTCGTGCGCTCGATCAGTTGCATGTGGATGTCATAGAGGCAGGTTTCGCTGCCGCCTCGGAAGGTGACTTCGAATCTGTACGAGCGGTCGCAGAACAGGTTGAACATGCTCGCGTTGCGAGCCTTGCCCGCTGTAATCCGGCCGATATCGAGAAAGCATGGGGTGCGGTTTCAGCGGCCAAACACCCGCGCATTCATGTCTTCGTCGCGACAAGCGAAATTCACCGCAAACATAAGCTCAATATGGCGAGAGAGGAAATCGTCAAGACCGCTGTCGAAGCGATAAAAATGGCGCGCTCCGTTTGTGATGATATTGAGTTCTCTCCTGAAGATGCCTCTCGCACTGAACCCGAGTTTCTGACGGAGATTGTAACCGCGGCTATCGAAGCCGGTGCCACGACGATTAACATTCCGGATACTGTGGGCTACACCGTACCGGCCGAATTCGAAGCAGTGTTTCGCCACCTGAAGCAAACAGTGCCGGGCGTTGATGACGTAACGCTGTCGGTTCATTGTCACGATGACCTCGGCATGGCAGTGGCAAACAGCTTAGCGGCAGTTGCAGGCGGCGCACGACAGATCGAATGTACGATCAATGGTATCGGCGAGCGCGCTGGTAACTGTTCTCTCGAGGAAATCGTCATGGCCATCGACACGCGCGCGGCGTTCTTTGGCGTCTCGACAGGCATCGATACGCAAAGACTCTATCCGACGGCACGATTGGTTTCATCCATCACCGGCATGCATATCCCGAGAAACAAAGCGATTGTTGGCGACAATGCGTTTGCGCATGAAGCGGGTATTCACCAACACGGCATGCTAAAGCACGCGTCAACGTATGAAATTATGAAGCCAGAAGACGTCGGCATCAGTCGCTCGAATCTTGTGCTGGGCAAACACAGCGGTCGCCACGCATTTCGCGACCGCATCATCGACCTCGGGTTTGAAGTAGACGATTTCAAACTGAACGCGGCGTTCACGCGATTCAAGGCCCTTGCTGATAAAAAGAAAGACATCTACGACTCTGATATTGAGGCGTTGTTGATGGACGACGGAGCGCAGTCCATCGGGCCTTGGCATATGCAGACGCTAACGGTAACAACCTCTAGCAATGCACACGCGACGGCAACGCTGGAGATGCGGCATCATGACGACGACGCCATTGTCGAAGCGGCTGTTGGCGCCGGCCCCGTGGAAGCCGCGTGCAGCGCGCTAGAGCGTATCACGGGTATCGAACTCGATCTTCAACACTATGACGTTCGTGGCGTTAGCATCGGCGAAGATGCACAAGGTGAAGTGACTGTAGTCACCAATTTCAACGGGGGAACCTATCGCGGGCACGGCATTAGCACCGACATCGTTGAAGCAAGTGTGCTCGCCTATCTCGACATTATGAACCGCATATTGCGGCGTCGAGAGCGTGGATTAGATGACCTGCGCGATGAACCTTCCGCGCAACACGTCGGCGTATAAACGAAAACCCTAGCGAGCAAGAATTCAATGCCAAAAACTCTTTTCGAAAAAGTGTGGGATGCGCATGTCGTTGTTGAAGAAAATGACGATACGCCAGCGGTCTTATATATCGATCTGCACCTTGCCCACGAAGTAACGTCACCACAAGCCTTTACGGTACTCGCCGAACGAGGCCTACCTGTTCGTCGAATCGATCGGACGCTCGCGACGATGGATCACTCTACACCGACGACGCCGGTATCGACATTGAAAGATATCGATGTTGTCGGGCCCTCCGCTGCTGCGCAAATCCGAAAGATGATCGACAACTGCAAAGCGTTTGGGATACCACTGCGAGACTTCGATTCGGACGAACGCGGAATTGTTCACATCATCGGCCCTGAACTCGGCGCGACACAGCCGGGTAAGACCATCGTCTGTGGCGATAGCCACACATCGACACATGGCGCATTCGGCGCGCTCGCGTTCGGCATTGGTACGACTGAAGTCGGCCATGTTCTGGCGAGCCAATGCTTGCTACAACGAAAGCCTAAGACGATGGCCGTGAATATCGAAGGCGATTTACCGAATGGCGTTACGCCGAAAGATCTTATTCTTGCGATTATCGGTGAGCTCGGCGTTGATGGCGGTACGGGCCATGTCATCGAGTATCGCGGTAAAGCCATCGAGAACATGGATATGGCCGGTAGGATGACCATCTGCAACATGTCTATTGAAGCGGGTGCGCGAGCAGGGATGATCGCGCCGGATGATGTCACTTTTGATTATCTTCGTGGCCGCAAGCTTGCGCCGTCCGGAGACGCTTTCGAGTCAGCTGTCGCTAAGTGGCGCCAACTAAAGACCGACGACGGTGCGATGTTCGATAAAACCATCACGATCGACGCAAGCACGCTGTCACCAATGGTGACATTCGGGACCAACCCCGGCATGGTCACGGCCATCGACAAACCACTGCCGGACAAACCCGCTGACGGTAGTTGGGATCGCGCATTCGAGTACATGCAACTGCAACCGAACACACCCATCGCTGGCACTCCGGTCGATGTGGTTTTTGTCGGCAGTTGTACCAACGCACGACTACCCGATCTCAAAGCGACTGCGGATATCCTAAAAGGACGACAAGTGGCGCACGGTGTTCGCATGTTAGTCGTCCCCGGATCACAGCAGGTGAAGAAAGAGGCCGAGTCACTCGGGCTAGATAAAGTCTTCATGGACGCGGGTGCCGAGTGGCGGGAATCGGGTTGCTCAATGTGCCTTGGTATGAACGGCGACACCGTCGCGAGCGGCAGCCTTTCAGTCAGTACGAGCAATAGGAACTTTGAAGGACGCCAAGGAATCGGCGCAAGAACCGTTCTTGCGAGTCCAGCCACAGCGGCCGCTAGTGCAATTGCAGGTTGCGTGGCTGACCCACGCGATTTCGCGGGACAGCGAGAGGAGCAACGCCCATGAGTGGTTTCAGTCAGATTCGCTCACACACTGCAGTGCTGAACAGAAACGATGTCGACACCGATCAAATCATCCCAGCGAGATTTCTGACTACCACATCACGACAAGGTCTCGGCAAGTCGGCCTTCGCTGACTGGCGGTATCTTGATGATGGCGAGGAAGATCCATCGTTCGAGTTGAATCAGCCCCACAACCGCGGGGCGGAGATATTGGTCGCAGGCCGAAACTTTGGCTGCGGCTCATCACGCGAACATGCACCCTGGAGCCTAACTGACTTTGGCTTCAAGGCTGTTATCAGCAGTGAAATTGCAGACATCTTTAGAAGCAATAGTCTTAAGAACGGACTTGTGCCAGTGATCGTAGACAAGGCGATGCATGAGCGCCTGCTTGCTCAACAGCACGACGTGTTGATCGATCTAGAATCCAGAACGATTGCAATCATGGAGAATGACGAACCGATTGCCAACGCTTCGTTCGAAATCGACAATTTCTCACGATTCTGCATCATGCAAGGCACCGATCAACTTGGCTTTTTGTTATCACAGATGCCTGCCATTGAAGCCTTCGAACGTGCGCGCGGAGATTACGAACAATGAGTCAACATGTTGTCGTGTTGCCAGGCGATGGCATCGGACCCGAAGTCAGTGCGGCGGCTATCGCCGTGATCCATGCAGTCAATCAGCAATTCGGTCGTGACATTCGAGTCGATAGTGATCGCATTGGTGGCGACGCAATCGATCACGAAGGTACACCGCTGAGCGAAGAGACGCTGTCGAAATGTCAGCAAGCGGATGCCGTTTTGCTGGGTGCCGTCGGCGGGCCAAAGTGGCAAGATCCGGATATCCGCAATAGGCCTGAGGCTGGGCTACTCGGATTGCGCGCCGGTATGCAATTGTTTGGCAACCTTCGACCGGTCGTCACACAACCTGCGACCTACGATGCCTCCCCATTGAAACCGGAGCGCCTGGTTGGCGTCGACATATTGGT
>JBCAZE010000208.1:0-5065 GCA_039700805.1 Pseudomonadota bacterium
GTGTTGATAAGGCCTGGGATCAGTAACGACTGTTCGCGGTGGACGCGTTCTTTAGCGGTGTACGTGGATTGGATCGCGCTGGCGGTATCGACGGCGAGAATCTTGCCATCGCTGATGGCAATAGCGCCGTCTGAGATTACCGTGTCTGACGCGTCGACTGTCGCGAGCCATGTCGCGCTGATGATGAAATCACAATGTTGCATCGCACGATTATAGCGGTTGGATACCGATCAATCGCGGTGATTTCTATTCTATTACTCGCGGCTCGCAACACCTGCCCGCTGGATGTCATTACGTGTTGAATAAGCACGATTTTTCGGCCCGAAACCGAGGTCTTTTGTGGTATCATTTCCTGCTTGGGAAAAGGGCTTTGGGCACCACCTATAATGTGTCTTCAAAGTGCTTATTTATCTTTGATTTATAAGAAAAAAATAATCGTTACGAGGCAGGCTCTTGCGGGGCGCTAAAGCGCTACTTTTTGAACGTTGTGAGGCAACTTACAGCGAGTACCGTTCAGAGGCTCCGAATGCGCATTGCATGGCCGAGATTTTATGACCGAAATCGCCCAGGAATTACTCACCGTTACCATTGAAGATGAGATGCGCCAGTCGTATCTCGACTATGCGATGAGCGTCATCGTCGGGCGCGCATTACCCGATGTTAGGGACGGCTTGAAACCGGTGCACCGCCGTGTGCTTTTCGCGATGCGAGAGCTTGGCAATGAGCACAACAAGGCTTACAAGAAGTCTGCTCGCGTCGTAGGCGACGTGATCGGTAAATACCATCCTCACGGCGATTCTGCGGTCTATGACACGATCGTGCGCCTCGCACAGCCATTCTCGATGCGTTACATGCTGATCGACGGGCAGGGCAACTTCGGATCGGTGGACGGTGATGCGGCAGCAGCTATGCGTTACACAGAAGTCCGCATGGCGAAGATCACGCAAGAGCTGCTCGCTGATATCGACAAAGAAACGGTCGATTTCATCGATAACTATGACGGCACCGAGCAAGAACCATCGGTATTGCCAACGCGGATACCGAACCTACTGGTCAACGGCTCTGCCGGTATCGCGGTGGGCATGGCGACCAACATCCCGCCACACAACCTGCCTGAAGTCATCAACGCCGTGCTTGCGTTGATGGATAACCCAGAGATCGATGTCGCTGGGTTGATGGAGCATCTCCCGGGCCCCGATTTTCCGACTGCTGGCATTATCAATGGTGCAGCAGGGATCTACCAAGCCTACAAAACCGGCCGCGGTCGCGTTTATATGCGTGGTCGCATCCACGTCGAGGAGATCGACGGCAAATCGCGCGAGGCGCTGATCATCACCGAACTTCCTTATCAGGTGAACAAAGCGCGCTTGATCGAGAAAATCGCGGAATTGGTGCGCGACAAGAAGCTGGACGGCATCAGCGGATTGCGCGATGAGTCGGACAAGGACGGCATGCGCATCGTCATCGAGCTCAAGCGGGGTGAGGTAAGCGACGTCGTCATCAACAATCTCTACAAACAGACGGCCCTGCAATCCGTATTCGGGATCAATATGGTGGCGTTGGCAAACGGCCAGCCACGTTTGATGAATCTCCACGATGTGTTGAACGCGTTTATCACGCACCGTCGTGAAGTGGTTACTCGGCGGACGCTTTTCGAACTTCGCAAAGCACGCTCTCGCGCGCACGTCTTGGAGGGCCAAGCGGTTGCCTTGGCGAACATTGACGAGGTGATCGAGCTGATTAAGACGTCACCGTCCCCTGCAGAAGCCAAAGTGCGTCTGACAGCCAAGCAGTGGCCACCAGGCAGTGTCACCGAGATGCTGAAGCGGGCAGGTGGCATTGACACGCGTCCTGATGATCTTGGCGAGGGTTTCGGTCTGCAGGGTGGTGATAGCGTTCTCTACCGGCTCTCAGAGGGCCAAGCGCAAGCGATTCTAGATCTTCGTCTGCATCGCTTGACGGGCCTTGAGCAAGATAAGATTATTAAGGAATACAGCGAGATACTTGATAAAATTCAAGCGTTCTCTCTTATTCTGTCGGACCCGGATCGTTTGTTGGAAGTCATCCGTGAGGAGCTTGAGCACGTCCGCGATCAATATGGTGATGAACGCCGTACTGAGATTGTGGAAGATCATAGCGATCTCAGCATCGAGGATTTGATTCCAGAATCAGATGTTGTTGTCACGTTATCTCATGCGGGGTATGCGAAGGCGCAACCGCTCGATACCTACCAGGCGCAGCGCCGTGGTGGACGTGGACGCGCGGCAACGCGGATGAAGGATGAGGACTTTATTGAAGACCTCTTTGTGGCCAACACACACGACACCCTGTTGTGTTTCTCCAGCCGTGGGAAAGTGTATTGGCTGAAGGTGTATCAATTACCTCAAGCCGGGCGTGGGTCACGTGGCAAGCCAATCGTCAATTTGCTGCCGCTGGAGCCTGATGAGCGCATCAACGCTGTGGTGCCGACGCGAGATTTTCCCGAAGATCGATACGTCATCTTTGCGACGAGAGACGGCACCGTAAAACGGACGTCGTTGGAGGCATTTTCTCGACCGCGGGCCAACGGCATCATCGCGATCGATATCCGCGAGGCGGATGAGTTGGTCGGCGTGTCGATTGTTGCAGAAGATGAAGACGTCATGCTGTTCTCAGATTCCGGCAAGGCGATTCGTTTTGCGGCAACAGACGTTCGCGCGATGGGGCGCGGCGCGGCTGGCGTACGCGGCATCAAGCTTCAAAAAGAGCAACGGTTGATTGCGATGATTGTTGTTCGAGACGGTGCGCTCCTCGTTGCGACGCAGAATGGCTACGGCAAGCGCACGGAGTTTGCCGACTTCTCGACACAGGGTCGTGGCGGTCAAGGCGTCATCGCGATTCAGACCAGCGATCGCAATGGGCCTTGTGTCGGTGCGGTTCGTGTGGGGCAGGACGATGAGGTCATGTTGATCAGTCACAACGGCACGCTGGTGAGAACGCCAGTGGCAGATATCTCAACGCTGGGACGCAACACGCAAGGTGTCACGCTGATCAGACTCGACGAAGGAGACCAATTGACGAGTCTCGCTCGAATCGAGTCTGTCGACGAGGACGAAGACGAGTAGTTGCGCCGAATGGTGGCGTCATGAGCCCACGGGCAATCCATAACTTCAGTGCGGGGCCGGCAATGCTGCCGAAGGCCGTGCTTGAGCGAGCGCAAGCCGAATTGGTCGATTGGCAGGGCCGTGGCATTTCTGTCATGGAGATGAGCCATCGTGGAGCCGATTTCACGGCGATCGCTGAAAAAGCCACCAACAATTTGAAGGAGCTGCTAGATGTGCCCGACGGCTATAGCGTGTTGTTTCTTCAAGGCGGTGCGACCTTGCAGTTTTCTATGGCGGTGCTCAATCTAGCGAAGCAAGACAGTATCGCCGACTACGTCGTGACTGGCAGTTGGGGCCGCAAGGCGCATGCGGAAGCGCGGCGATTCTGTGAGGCCCGAATTGCGGCGTTGACACAGCGTCCTTCGGAGCCGATCCCAGACGTTAGTCAATGGTCGATTTCCCCGGAAGCAGCTTTCGTTCACTACACACCGAACGAGACAATCGATGGTGTGGAATTCCATGATGTGCCCGATATACCACCGTCTATTCCCCTGGTCGCAGACTTTTCATCGTCGATTTTGAGCCGACCGGTTGATGTCAGTCGCTTTGGTTTGATCTATGCCGGCGCGCAAAAGAACATCGGCCCAGCCGGGCTGACGGTCGTCATCATTCGCGATGACCTTTTGTCTGAAGTGCGTAGTGGTGTGCCTGATTTGATGACCTATCGCGTCCACGCAGCATCAGGTTCGATGAAAAATACGCCGCCAACCTTTGCGTGGTATCTCGCAGGGCTGGTCTTTGAATGGCTGATCGAGCAGGGCGGTCTCGCTGCTATGGCGATCAGGAATCAAGAAAAGGCTGAGCGTCTTTACCGTGCCCTTGATCAAAGCGACTTTTATACGGCGCCTGTGCCATCAACGTGCCGCTCGCGGATGAATGTCGTTTTTCGTCTGGTGGACGCGGATCTCGAATCGACGTTTCTTCAAGAAGCAGAAGGCGCCGGGCTCATGGCCCTGAAAGGGCACCGGTCTGTCGGCGGGATTCGTGCGAGTCTTTACAATGCGATGCCGCTAGCGGGTGTTGAGGCGTTGGTCGAGTTTCTAGGCGCATTCGAGGCGCGCTACGGTTGATCAATTCCGGGGTTGCTCTGTTGGTGTGTCTCTCTTGCGCTGACTGACATGCGGCTGCACACTGTCGCGAACGCTGTTAGGTAGATAATCAACGTGTCAGAAGAAGAAAAGCTCGACCTCGCGTCTGTTCGCGATTCGATCGACAAAATCGATGCTGAGTTGCAATCGCTTATTCGTCAACGAGCGCTGTTGGCTCAGAAGGTCGGCATTGCCAAACGTGGCAGTAGCGACAATGCCGTTTTTTATCGTGCTGATCGTGAGGCGGAGGTGCTGCGGCGTGTCGTTGACCGGAACGATGGCCCGCTCTCTGATGACGAGATGGTGCGTCTGTTCCGTGAAATTATGTCGGCTTGCTTGGCGCAGCAGGCGCCCCTCAAGATCGGGTTTCTTGGGCCGTCTGGCACATTTACTCAGACAGCGGCCCTGAAACACTTCGGGCATTCCATTCGCGATCTGCCGTTCGCGAGCATCGATGAAGTGTTTCGCGAAGTCGAGAATGGCAGTGCGGACTTTGGTGTTGTGCCTATTGAGAATTCCACCGAAGGCACTGTTAATAACACGCTCGATATGTTCCTGATTTCGCCGCTTAAGGTATGCGGTGAGATAGAGCTGCGTATCGAGCAGCATTTGATGGGCAGCGATGGAGATTCGCTCGACAATGCGTCTCGAATCTGTGCGCATCAACAGTCATTAGCGCAGTGTCGGGTGTGGTTGCGTGAGCATTTCCCGGATGTTGAGCAGATTGCAGTGTCGAGCAATGCCGAAGGTGCACGCCGGGCTCGTGATGAAACCGGCACGCTCGCGATTGGCGGTCAGTCAGCTGCTGATGTCTATGGGCTTAATGTGTTGGTC
>JBCAZE010000209.1:0-5019 GCA_039700805.1 Pseudomonadota bacterium
GAGCCCATTGCTGGCAATTAGTGTTGTCAGACTGGGTTGGCTAGGATATCGCCGCTTGTGATACGACTCACAGTTTCAACGACTTACACTAGATTCGTCGTGGGCGAGCAGTTACATTTCACTTAATACAACCTGCGGTCAGTCTATCCCTCTCACATCCCATGTCATCGATCTTCAAAAAACTACGGCGAAAGCTCGGAAAAGACGAGCAAGCGGATATTTTGCCGCCGAATACGCAGTTGCCGAAGCCCGATCGACGGGCGGTGCCAAGGCGACCGGTCGCAGAACCGGCACCACAAGCGAATGGGATCGACGAATCCTCTGAGATCGTCATCGTCGAGGAAATCACCGGCGAGCACGAGTTCACGATGCCGCCTCAAAACCCAGACGCCAACATGCGCGACCCTTCCCAGAATGACCCACTGGCGCGCACCGAAGAGCTGTTCAAGCTCGACGAAGACGCTTTGTTTAAAGAAAGCGAAGGCTACAACCCGTACGACACCAACGTCGGGATCAACACCACAGACAGCGTTTGGAACAAACTCAAGAAACGCTAATCGACGGCTCATCGACGCATGTCGTCCGACGCGTCACACTTCACTCGCCAATCGATACTCATCCTGTAGATACCCCAACGACTGCAACCAGCAATGACTCAACCCAAAGAGTCAGTGCAATTCGAGGCTCAGACTGAATACCGCCCCCTCAACCGCGAGTAGTGGGGCTGCCGTACCCGTCACCAAGTCGCTTGCTGTACGATCAATCGCGACGATTCATACTTTCAACTGGTCGCTATTGACTGTGGCGCCTACCATAAAGCCATCACAGTCATCTCCCAACGGGAGCCAGAAAAGGACACGTCATGGATATCAATATCGGCATTTCTAAAGCGCATCGCGAACAAATAGGCCACGGACTGTCTCGTCTACTTGCAGACTCCTACACGACCTATTTGAAGACACACAATTTTCATTGGAATGTGAAAGGCCCGATGTTCGCAACGCTACACACCCTGTTCGAAACGCAATACACAGAACTCGCTGTGGCCGTCGATGACATCGCCGAGCGCATCCGCGCACTCGGTATGCCAGCCCCAGGGTCTTACAAAGCGTACAGCGAGCTCTCGAGTATCCCGGAGGAAACCGGCACACCGAATGCCAAAGAGATGATCCGGCAGCTTGTCAACGCACAGGAGGCGATTGCTCGGACGGCACGCGAAGTCATGCCGTTGGCAGACGAAGCATCTGACGAGCCCACAGCAGACTTGCTGACACAACGCATGCAGGCTCATGAGAAGAACGCCTGGATGCTGCGAAGCCTTCTCGAAGAATAACCGCTCGGTTGGAAGTTGACGGACATGGGGCGGCCAAGTAGGCTCGCCCCTTGCTGTTGGTTTGGGGCGCGGAGAACCGCATGAGTATCAGAATCGCTTTCGACTTGTCGGACAAGGACCTTGATCATTTTCGGATGATCATGAAACAGGCACGTAAGAATGCCGAAAACATCTCCGAGCAGCAGATTATTGAAGCCGCCGAAGATGTCATGAAAGAAGTTGGCGAATCTGACGTGCCAGACTTCATCTCAGAACGCCTTTCCAAGCTCCAGGTGATGACCGGGATGCTACGCGATAGCGAATGGCAGCTGCCTGAAGAAGAAACCAACAGGGTATTGAGTGCCCTCGCATACTTTAGCGAGCCAGAAGACTTGATCCCTGATCATATTCCTGGACTAGGCTTTCTTGATGACGCGATTATGGTCGAGCTGGTCGTACGCGAACTCAAGCACGAAATCGAAGCCTATGAGGACTTCTGCGCTTTCCGTGAACGAGAGGAAACTAAGCGCGATGACGATGAGGATGAGGTCACGCGTGAAGAATGGCTGGCGGGCCGACGGATGGAATTGCATTCTCGGATGCGCAGAAGACGCCGTGGCGGACGACGACGTCGAACCGGTGGTCGCGGCAGCGGCAAGTCACCGTTCTCATTGTTCTGAGCGATGGGCGGCGAGAGTACTGCCCCCGCAAAACGCGCTGCCATCCAGAAAAAGATCACGGACTCGCTGCGTGAGACGCTGTCCGCGTCCGGCAACGAACAGCATCAAACCCGGCAGGCCTTTAGACGTCGCGCCGAGGATTTGAAAACGCTTCAGAGAATGCGGCTGCTGCCGCCCTACGCGGTCGATGCCGTCAACGCTTTCAAAGAAGTCGAACCAACCCTCGATGATCGTGAATCTACGGATGAGGTACTCAGTCTATTGATCAACTGCTACCACGACGCAGCAGCCACATAGCGTCCGCATTTACGGCCAATAAAACGCCGCTATCGCAACCACACCCAACCACATCAACGCCTGGGCGAACCAGCGCCAAACACGCTCTTTCACGAGACCGATGAAACTTGCTGCGCTGACAACAGTCAATACAAAGAACAGGGCAACACTCTGTGCCAGTGGCTCCGTCTCATCCGCTATGCGCGGTTGCTCGAAACCAGTGAAGTAGAAGATCACGATGACGACTGCTAAGCCAAGCGTGATAGACAACGCTGAGCCTAGAACAACACCGGTGATTATGGTCAATGGGCGCATCTGAATCGTTAACCTTCACTTGCTGTGAAACGTATTGACCCGCGAGGGGTCGGAATATTGACGCCGCGACTAGCAATCAGGCGCAAAATGGTGCTACAACCGGTATGTCGAGTTTAGCTGCGCGACAGTTTACCGGTATCGTAGCGATGATCAATCAGCCAAGAGACAAACACTCTATGACAAACCTGATACAACGTGGCCGCTTACATTTCGTAACGTTGACGCTTGCTGGAGCGGCATTGCTCGCTGGACCTTCAGTTATCGCGAACGACGCCTTCGAGCTTGAATCGTTAGAGCCAAGCCCACGTCATCACCGTATCAGTTCGCTGGTGACCCGTTTTGTTGAGAAATCGCATTACACACGCACGCCCGTCAACGACGCACTCTCACGTGAGGTGCTGAGCACCTACATCGAGGCGCTCGATGGCAACAAGCTCTACTTCCTCGCTAGCGATATCGAGAGGTTCGAAGCCTACCGCGACAAAATCGACAACATGGTTGTCGGCGCATCCCTCGACCCGGTGTTCGAGATCTTTCGTACCTATCAAACACGTGCAAGCGAGCGTTGGGATTTCGCCAAACGACAACTCGAAATGGAACCCGACTTTAGCCTGGACGAATCGTTCCAGTTTGATCGCGAAACAGCCGCCTGGGCCGACAATAAAGCGGAACTCGATGAAATCTGGCGTAAGCGCGTCAAGAATGACGCATTGAACTTACTTCTCACCGATACGACGTGGGAAGACACACAAGAGAAACTCGAAAAACGCTACAACCGCTTCATTCGTCAGATCGACCAAGTCAATTCTGACGACGTGTTCGAAATTTTCATGAATTCGTTCGCACGAACGTTAGACCCCCACTCCAGCTACCTCTCGCCTCGTAATTCAGAGGAGTATCGGATACAGATGAGCCTGTCGTATTTCGGCATTGGCGCATCGCTGCAGACTGAGGATGACTACGTCAAAGTGATGAACGTCATCACGGGTGGACCTGCGGATATCGATGGCACGTTACAACCGGCCGATCGCATCGTTGGCGTCGGCGAAGGGTCGAGCGGTGAAATCGTGGACGTCATTGGCTGGCGCCTTGACGACGTCGTACAGCTGATTCGCGGTCCAAAAGACACCGTTGTTCGACTTCAGATCCTGCCCGGTGGCGCAATGCCAGGCGATGAAAACAGCATCCTTGAGCTGACCCGTGGGCAAGTGAAGCTTGAAGAACAAGCGGCCAAGAGCAGCGTCATTGATGTTGAACGTGATGGTCGTGATATCAAGATTGGCGTTATTGAAGTACCTAGCTTTTATCGTGACTACCAAGCACAACAAGCAGGCGTTAAAGACTTCAAGAGCACCACTCGAGACGTAGAGCGCATCATCGGCGAGTTACAAGAGCAAGGCGTCGACGGCATCGTGATGGACTTACGCGGGAATGGCGGTGGCCATCTCACCGAAGCGACAATGCTATCGGGCTTGTTTATCGACCAAGGCCCTGTGGTGCAGCTGCGTTATGCGCGCTCACAGGTGGATGTATTGCGTGACCCCATTCCGAGCCTCGCCTACTCCGGCCCATTAGCGGTTCTCGTCGATCGATTCAGCGCCTCCGCGTCAGAAATTTTTGCGGGCGCGATCCAAGATTACGAACGCGGTGTCGTCATTGGTCAACAAACGTTCGGCAAGGGCTCGGTGCAAAATCTATACAACTTGGACCAATTCGTCCCACGTAGTGAGGGAGATGGTCTTGGACAGCTCACGCTGACAATCGGTAAGTACTACCGCGTCACCGGCGACAGCACGCAAAACCGCGGCGTATTGCCGGACATTGAGCTACCGTCAATGATAGATACCGCGGAATTCGGCGAAAGCACACGACCACGCGCCCTACCCTGGGATCAGATTCGCGAAACACGCTTCGCAGCGGGAACGCCACTGGACCAGGAGATTAGTTACCTTGCAAGGAATCTCGAGGCACGCTTGGCCAAAGACCCGAATCATCAGTACTTACTCAACGATCTTGAAGCTGTGAGAGAGAATCGCGGGCGGGATACTGTGACACTCAACCTTGAGGATAGAAAGACAGAGCGGCAAGCGTTTCGTGAGGCGAGACTGGCACGTGAAAACGCCAGGCGCGAGGCGGTTGGACTCGAGGCGCTACCCAACCTTGAAGCGCTTGAGGACGCTGAGCAGCCCGATATTGTATTGAATGAGGCAGCAGATATCGTGGGTGACATGGTGATCCTCCGGACCACCGATAAGCCTTCGGTCGACACGCGAACGGCTCAGCTACAGCAGTAGAATCAAGCCATTCGGCGAATCACGCCGGCATCTGACTCTTCAAGACGCCCTTCGGGGCGTCTTTTTTTTTGTCTCAGGTGTTGCGGTTAATGTATTGGTGTTATATCTTACTACAACACTAGCACAGCATATCGGGAATCTA
>JBCAZE010000210.1:0-5013 GCA_039700805.1 Pseudomonadota bacterium
AAAGAGGGAAATAGTCAGTCGGACGATAGTCGGATCGACTGACGGCTTCTGGCCGAAAGCAATCTCTATTACCCTTCTTCAAAGCAGACGTTGAACTGTTGGTAGGTCGATACCCTGGCGGAGGAGTTCTATCTCAAACGATCTTCTAGAGTCATACGGCGCGCAGCGTTGAATCCCGGTTTGACTTCGCTGTCGGTTGCTTTGGTACTGTGGCCGCTTCAAAGCAGTATCATTGACCCTCGCCCTCGTTTACCTTCAAATGCGAAGGGATCACGCGAGACGAAAAAATCAAACCTACCAGTTCTATCCGGGCGGCGACCAAGTTAGTCTCTAACTACCCGGATCACCAGAGTCCCGATCGGGCCAAACCATCTCGTGGACGATTACAGATCGGCCGTCTATGTTGTAGAAAGTTGTGCCAGTCTGCGTTCTCTCTTCAGTCAGCGACGAGCCTATAGAATGTGCCAGCTGAGGCCACATCGCGCTAGTCGCCTCGTCATGCGCAGCGACAACTACTCTGCACTTCGTCGATCGGCACTCGATTGAGCGTAACTCGAAACTCAATGACACAGGGTCAGAGGAGTAGCTGTCCGAGATTGTTTGTTCAATTGCGGGTGCCCAAGCGTAGTCAATATCTTCTCCGAGAAACAATCTCTCCCGTTGGCGGTAGCCGCCAAGTGGAGAAGCATCTACGATTTGCGTAGGTCCCTCCTCTTCACCATTTGCACTCGCGACATCGTTTAAGTTTTCGGTCAGAGCCGAATCTCGTTCGTTGCCCAGGCTTTCATCTCGAAGAGTAGTACCTTCGGTGGACTCATCCCGAGTAGCAACTGAGCTCGCGTCGTTTGCCGGCATGGCTGATTGCGGCGCAGTTGCCGCACCATTGTTCCCACTTTCATTAGGACTTTCGAGTACGCTAGCCTTATTCAGCTGCGGCGTAGCTTGATTTGCGACCAATGCGATTAAGCTGGCGCCGACAGCTCCGCCGGCTAGAAACACGAGAATTGCATTTCTGAAACTCATCACAGATGTACCTCGATTTAGCTTAGAAGCGTACACATGAATTAGCGAGGACACCAATTCGGAAAATATTTATCTGAGATCGATAAAACCTGTTAAATCTCTTTAGAGAGCGTGGCACCCTGCCGGGGCGATGGATATTTTTAGGTCGGTCTGCGGTTTGCCCAGCAAGCTGCAGTGGGGGCCGACGAAATTATACAAGGGAGCTGTTAACATGCATTCATCAAAATTTATGCGTATCGGATACTCCGGCCTCACACTTTTCGTGTTCCTACTCATTGGTTCTGTTTACGCCGAAGCCGACACTACACCGACCAGCCTGTTGCAATCGCCGGAAATCGCACGTGAACAATGTGTTCCTCCCGATCCGGTCGCTGTACGCGAGGCGGTTCTGTCAAACCCTCGTTCGTTCAACCGGGCAGACGTGGTGGCAGGAGTGGACTCGCTAGGCCGACTGCTTCTTGCTCTGGACGTGGATCGTGACGGCTTTGCAGATGAGATGAAACTTTTCACAGGGTCAGAGAGATTTCCGGAGATGTGGTCTGAGTCCTTCTCTGGGTTTGTGCTCTCCACAAGCGGAACTCTGGTGATCGCTGCCAGAGACAAGTCAGTCTTGATTGCAATTGCGACGAACAATATAGAGCCGCCTGGAAATCTACAGGCGCGTGCGGACACATTTAATCGCGCTTTCGTTAACTTCTCGGGAATCGAAATGGTTGGTCAATCGTTAGGGCCATCTGCAGTTTACCTCAACGATGTTTCTGCGATGTCGCCAGCGTTTTGGCCTGAGACTTTTCAAGACGATCTTCTTTCAATGGGTACTGCGATACCCAATTGCGCCAACTGCCAATCGGAGACCTGCCGTAACGGTGGGGGATGCGGCTCTACCGGATGCGCTATAGGTGGGGACACGGGAGGCGCCTGCCAAACCAGTTGTGCATGGCCATTTTCTTTTGCGTGCTGTGACGCCGGTTTTCTCGGTAACAAATGCAGATGTGTGGTGTGCAGCGGCGGTACCGACCTACCCTAATGTGACACTGGCTGAAGTCCGAGCGTGAATGCGTTGGATAAAAGGCATTCACGCTCGGGCTTTGGTTCGGTTCGGCAAATTGAGGTAGGGGCCACCATGAATCACAAACTTGTGTACGGAGTTTACGTGGCCCTAAAGCTCAATCTGTAGCGCGGCAAGAAGAAGCGGTCGCCGACTCGTGTACAACCAAAGAGGAAAGTTGACGCGAGGTTCAACGCCGAATAGTCATCGGACTGTGTATCGGACACGCTCTATATCAGCTGGCGCTTCCGCGCGTTGAACGTCTTGCACGAAGATGTCTGAGAATCGCTCCACATCGTTATCGATACCTCGATCCCTGGAGCCTGTGTGGTGCGCACGCTCGGCGTGGCGTTGGAACGACCGGGCAAACAGGAGCAATTCGCGTCGGTGACGGCCCCGGGTGGATCTTTCCGTTTTCCGTTGACTAGTTTAGGAGAACAGCGTGTTTAAGAGCACTCCGCCATCGAGCCGAAGCATCTCGTCTACATCAAGCGCTTTAACCGTACCTATCGACATGAAGTGCTTGATACTTGTGTCTTTGGATCACTCGGCTAGGTACGCGACGTCACCCAGTGTATCGATCAAAGGATAGAACGAGGAAAGGGCGCAAGCAGACCGGACAAACGACGACCTGCCACGAACCAATGGCGGGCCAAAAGTGCAAGAATCACCGCTTTAGGGCCGATTCATTGACCAGTAAGCTTTCGCGAGGATCATAATGAGAAAAGTACAGCGCAGCACGCTTCTTTGGGTAGTTTTAACATGCTGCGCGGTACCTGCGTCGCTAGCAACTGCCAGTGGTTACGCATATGAAAAGCGGCTCGTTGCTAGTGATCTAATCTACCCATGGGGGGTTACGGATCTAGGGGAAAGCACAGTTCTGGTCTCGACAAAAGGTGGGAAGCTGCTCATCGTGGATCGAGAATCCGGGTCCAAGCGATTTGTTTACGGGATGCCTAAGTCGTATGGCCTAATGGGCGTAACAGGTCGTCGATGTTCGGCATCACACGCGCACATTTTTTTCGCGTTTGTCGACAAGATTGGAAATCGGTTTGTCTTCTCCGTCAGTCAGGCAATCGTCGATCTTGACGAGGCTACTCTTCCGGAAGTGCAAACCATATTCGAACTTGAAGAGACCTTTTTGTCAGCACCGTTTTCTGGAGGTGGTGTTCTCCTGGTGGACGATAGGATCCTCTATTTTACAACGGCAAATCATCAGGAGCCTTATCCGTCAGACTTCAATCCCGAAAACGGTAGCGGCTCGGTATTCTCGATAGAATTGGAACCGCTGTGCTCGACCAAGCTTGTGCCGCTAAGGAATACGCCTAAATTAATTTCATACGGGCATCGAAACTCGCAAGCTTTAGCCGTGTCAGTCGACTCGCGTTCTCTAGTTTCTGTTGAACATGGTCCGATCGGCGGTGATGAGCTCAATCTCCTTGGCGGTCTACTCGACCATGGCTGGCCATATGAAACGGCGGGTGAGTTTCACTCGCCAGAGGGCGCGTTGGACCGTCCTACCGCCTCGACAGCCGAAGTAGCCAAGCCAGCCTTCGTATGGGATCGAACGATCGCGCCAACCGGTATTATTCCATTTGGTGAAAATACACGCACAGAACACGGCAACTGTTTTGTTCTGTCAACGCTGAAGTCAGGCTTGGTAGGTGTTTGTCAGGCGGGTCCGCAGTTCGTCGAGATGGAGGTCCTAGAAAGTTTCACAGGTAGACTGCGCAATATTTCTGTCGGGCTAGATGGTTCAATTTTAGTGCTGACCGACGGCTACGAGGGCAAGCTGTTTGAGCTGACTGGGCTTGGGCTTCGATGATGGCCTTGGAGATTTGCACGTGCCGCGCTGATCTGGTTATGTTACTCCGGGCATAGCGGCAGCAACGAATGACCGTTCTTGACCATGAATCGACGCCTGGATTTCTTCTGCTACGATGACAGTCGCTAACCCCAAATGGACGTTGGAGGGTTTATTATGAGGAGCCTAATTTTACTGATTCTTGCCGTCGCCAATACAGCATACGCGGACGATCCGTTTGCTTGCGTCGACTCTGATGTCGCAGATGCATTTCTCGGGGATCCGTATCGCGGTCGAGGTGAGTATTCATCGGCTATTCCAGAGGGGTTCGTAGATCTCAATCTTCCAGTTGAATCGTCGTTCGTTGGTAGCCAGACAATTGATTCGATGACCACGGTCATCTTCAAAACCAATGTGGAAAGAGATCGCGCTCTTAGTGCGGCTGTAGATGCTATGACGCAATCTGGATGGACCGAGTACGAACGTCAGCGTCGGAGCGTGTCCGGTGGGTTTCAGATAAGTACTCATCGAGTCTCAGCTACGGTGTTATGCAACGACAATTTTCCCGATGCCCTTTCGATAGTAGCTTCCGAGAAGTCTGGCCAAACCTTCGTCTCTTACGTACAACATGCTGCATCGCAAAGTTGTGATGCCAAGCCGCCAACAGAATTCCGACGCGACCCCTCCGAAATGATGCGCCTTGTTCCAAGGCTCAAATTACCAGAGGGTACGAAGGCGGCAAACACCGGTATGGGTGGAAACGGCCACCAGGTAAATTCATATGTCGATGTATCCAGTGCAGTGAGTCGGTCAGATTTGTCGAATTTCCTTGAGAACCAGATTCGAGATCAAGATTGGGAATTTCAAACAAGTTGGTCTAGTCACCATTCGTCTGGCTCAGTTTGGGCATTGGACACTGTTGACGATGGACTTCTGATTGGAACGCTGCACCTACTGGAGTCTGGGGTTGGCCCAATCCGGGTACGATTCAGCGTTAACCTTGCTGACCCAAGCAACGGAAGAAATCACGGTAGTTGGTCTGAATCTTCGAACTAGCGAGCCCGTTTGATCTGAGTGACCGCTTCTGGCCGGATCGAGAAACAAACCGACCGTCAGCTATACTCACGGCTGATGACCC
>JBCAZE010000211.1:0-4997 GCA_039700805.1 Pseudomonadota bacterium
ATAAAATGGGCGCTTCCGGATCGTAGTCTCGCGCTGTGCGGATCTGCTCCAGCGCTTCGTCGATGCGTCCCTGCCGCTGCAGGAGTAGTGAATACCAATGACGTGCCGTTGGATAATGCGGTGATCGTGCGATCGCTTGTACGAAGTACTGCTCCGCGGATTCATCGTCATCTTGGTCACGGCGAAGATCGGCCAGGGCCGTCAGCGCTTCCCCAGAGTCTGGGTCGAGAAACAACGCGCGGTCGATCGCTCGTCGTCGCTCGCCAAATGAGTCTTTTTCTTCGGCGTCCGAATAGTCAGCCAACAGTGAATATGCATCCGCAATGCCGACCCAAGCCAAAACAAAGTTGGGGTCTAGGGTTGCTGCGCTTTTAAAATTTTGAAGGGCGTTTTCGAGGTCCGGGGCCGTGCGCTTCGCAAGTAGTGTGCGCCCTTGCGACCATTGTTCGAAAGCGTCCCGGTTGGTCGTCGGTCGTCGCGCGAGCTGCGTCTGATCTTGTTCCGTCAGCACACCTTGCAGCGCTGCGACCACTTCGCGGCTGATACTCGTCTGCGTATCAAACAAGTTTTCTAGTGTTAGGCGTCTGTCCCATGTGTTTGCCCATAACGGCTCCCCAGTCTCAGCACGTACAAGCTGCATATTGATCCGGACGTTCTCACCAGCGCGTTGAAAACCGCCTGTTAGCACCGTTGCGACGCCGAGTTCGTCGGCGATTTGCTCAAGCGGTTTGTTAGTCTCACGGTAGGCCTCGGCTGTCGGTCGCGCGATGACTTTATCCAACGTGCCTAGCCGCGCAAGCTGGGTTAGCAAATAGTCGTGCATCCCATCAACGAAAAATGTGTCGTCTTGTTCGGCGGTAATGTTCTGAAAAGGTAACACCACAATCGAACGTTCGACGATGCTCGAAGCAACGGATTGCGGTTTGGCGGCTGTTCGGAATTTGTCGACGACCAGATAGCCAACCGCGACCGCCAAAACGGCGATGACAACAAGTTGGATGTACTGGCTCGTCGTCGCGGGCTTCGTTGTGGCGGACGCATCGTTGGTTTCTCGCTTCAGACCATCCGATGTCATTTCAAACGCCCAAGCGAGGCCGATTGCGATCGGGAAGCCAATCGCGATTAACGCTAGCAGTGCTTTGAACGCCCATGAGGGTAGGTCGAGATTTTCAAGGACAACGTCTGCTAGTTGCAGCGCAACCCAGGAGGCCGCGAGGTAGGTGATACCCACGCGGTAAACGTTGCGTCGTTTTAATTCCTGGAGAAATGACATCGTGGTTGTTAGTTACCGAGTTGCATGATGGCTTACGACGACTGTAACCGGTTCGTCGAGGGCGGCCAAGGCATTCGCTCGTTGTTCAGCCTCTGAACAGCTTATTGCGACGAAGCCACATTGTCGCATGAATGCATACCGTTCATCCTGAACATCGTCGCTGTGGCCGACAGTAAACGGATTCCACCAACGATCTGCGTTCCGATCGAATCCTTGAGTCTGCGTTGTTCCTCTAACGCAATAGCAACAGCTATTGCGTTAGAAAAACGCCTTGATCAAGGATCGCTCGGTAGGCATCTCCTTGGTGGAATCAGCTCACTGTCGACCCGCCATCCCTGGCTTCCGCGACATACCGTTCATCCTGAACATAAAAAAACCGGACGCACTGGCTAGCAGTGGTCCGGTCTGTCCTGTTGTCCTTAGGACAAGGAACGAAGGGCGTATCGCCGGGCGTCACTGATTTAGAAACGCATGTTGATACCGAAACGGATGTCGCGACCCGGGAGAGGCGCTGACTGCGACAAGAATGACGTTGCTGAGCGCGCAAATTCATCAGTCAAGTTGCGGACCCGCAATGACATCGACAGATTGTCGAAACTCTCAAATGGCTGCACGTTCACATAGAGATTGACGAATGTGTAGCTGTCCGTTGGCGTCGTACCAGCGATTTCGACCTCACTGCCTTCTGGCGTCTGTCCAACGCGATCTTGCTCCCCCGCGTGTTGCACCTCGAGGCGTACGTTTGATCTCAACGGCTTGTAATCTACGTTGACCCCAGCCATGAAGCGCACGGGCGGGATGAACGGCAAGTCGCCGGCGGCGACGGTGGTTGCTGCACCGCCCAGCGGTGTGAATTCATCCCGGACGTTTGCGATGCCACCAAAGGTGGTTGCTTCCGTCGTCTCGCCGCGTGCGATATCCAGCTGCCCATCGAAAGACACTTGCCAGTCTTGGTTGTCGACTGCCAGGTAGTCAGCTTCTACCTCAAACCCGAAGAATTCGGCATCCGCTTGTTGGAATGCGAACACGGGCAGACCTTCGTCGGCCGGAAAGGGGTCTCCCTCTTCGAAGAAATCACCCGTCGGGCTTAGGAAGATAAAGTCACTGTAATCGATGAAGTAAACGTTGGCGCCGAAACCAAAGTCATTGATATTGGTCTTGAATGAAAACTCGGTGGATAGCGCGACTTCCGTGTCCAGGTTGACGTCGCCGATCTCTACAGAGTTTGTTGCAGCATGGAAGCCGTTGGCAAACAACTCTTGACCGGTCGGTGCGCGTTCCGAGCGCGCCAGATTGAAGCCAATGCTCGTGTCATCATTGATCGCGTAGATGCCGGACAATGCCGCTGAGATCGTCGTTTCCGTCTCGTCAAAATTGACATCGGCGAACGCGAGATTACTGGTTTCATTCTTTTGGCTGTCGATTCGTGCGCTAGCTTCCCAAATGTAGGAACCAACGGAGTAACGACCGAGCCCGAACACGCCCCAACGGAACTCTTCGTTCAGGGGTACGAAAGCTTCTTCACCAGCGGCTTCGAATTCTCTGTCAGCGATGTTGATGCCAACCGTACCCGTCACTTCGCCATCGCCGAAGCTGAAGTCATTCAAAACGGCTTCTGCGCGCAGCTCCCACTCATCGTTGGTGTACAACGTCTCAGGCTCGTCACCAGCGAACTCTGTATGCTCGTAGTCTGCCAGGCCAAAGCGAATTTTTGCGGTCTTAACCAGGCGGTCATCGAAGTTGAACTCACTATCGATGTCAAAGCGGACTTGCTCGAAATCGATAGAAATTGGACCTTCTTCTTCCTCTTCGCCCTCTTCCTCAAAGAGGCCTTCGCCTTCTTCTTCCTCTTCTTCTTTTTTCTTACCGCCTGGGAGACCGTACTTACCTTCTTGGAAGCCGACCGAGAAGCCGATGTAGCCGTCATCACCAACCCAAGAAAGCCCGGCTGTGCCAGACGTTGCTTCTGATTGGCTGTTTTCAACCCAACCTTTCAGGCCTTCTTCCTCAGCCTCTTCGCTCGCGAAGCCAGGGACTTCGTACACAGACGCTTCGCGATCGTTCGCGTCGACATGGAATACGAAATTGCTGTCACCGAGGCCAATGTCTGCTGAACCACCGATCGTATTGCCATCGTCGACCGTTGAGTGCGCCGCGCTGATTTCCAAGTCGAGGCCATCTTCCGGTTTGCGGCGAGGAATTCGATTGTCAAAAACATTCACAACCCCACCGATCGCGTTTTGGCCGTAGCGGAGTGTCGCTGCGCCGCGCAGAATCTCAACCTGTTCTGCAAATGCCATTTCCGTCGCGACCAGGTGGTCTTGGCTCGCTGTCGATACGTCGAACGCAGAAATGTCGTTCGTCAAAATACGAATGCGATCGCCGCCTAAGCCGCGAATGATCGGTCTTGATGCGCCGGGACCGTAAAACGATGAACTGACGCCAGGTTGACGGGCCAGCGTCTCACCGATCGTGCTGTCAAGGTCACGTCGGAGCTGGTCTTTCGTCACGACCGATGTGCCAAGCACAATCTCAGAAATGCTGGAGCGCAGTGGCGACGAGCGCACAATCACTTCGTCGATCGTCTCTGGAGAGCTCGCTTCTTGCGCCTGTGCGGCAGCAACGGAACCCAATAGCAACAGGCTAGCGGGTCGTAACTTATGGCTAATATCCATCGTTAGTCCTTCAATCTCATTGTGTCATTCGACGACAGACAGACGTGTCTAGCCGTCAATCATTAGGGTACGGGAATGATATAATGTAACGATACATTATTACGGTCGCCACGGAAAGGCTGAAAACGCTATCGTAGGCGGGAAAACTGTTGTTTTAAGGCATCGAAGACAGCGTGCGTATCGAGGTGATAGACAAGGTCGAGCGCCTGTTCGACATCGAAGTGTCGTGGGATGAGCTATATCGAAGCGACCCGCATGCACACATTTATCTGTCGTCGGACTTCCTGATCGCCATCGCAATACGGATGGCAGGTGCATTTCGGGTTTTGGTGGCGTGGTCCGACGACTGTCGATGCGTTGGTCTATTGCCGCTTGTTGTGCAAACCAAGTGGAGCCCCGACAAGGATCGCTTGATCAATGTACTCGATATGCTGGGTCATATTTTCGACGCAGACTACACGGGCATCCTATGTGATCCAGCGGTCGAGGACGCGGTATGTTCTGGGTTTGCGAAGGAGATTTCGGGGTCAGCGTTTGCGCGATTGATCGTTAACTATTTTCGTGGGCCAGAAAGCCGACTTCAGTGCTTTATCGACGCGTTCGACTCGGCAAAGTTTGAGGCCAAGGAAAACACGCATTGGATCAACGACGGGCAGACTAACAACCTCGTGTGTCCTTACATCAAGCTACCAGAGCGCTTTGATGACTATTTGTCCCGCCTTAGTTCAAATTCGCGGCAGAAGCTCAGGCGGCTACTGCGTCAACTCGATAACGACCATAGTCTGTCTATCAAAAAGACTCGACCCGAGACCTACACGCGAGACGTAACTATATTGTCCGAACTCTGGTATCAGAAGCATGTCGAGCAGAAGGGCGAGAAGCGCGCCAAACGTCTTGCAGAGCTATTCAAAGAAGTGGTGATGCTCGGGCTTGCCAACGGCGCGGTCTATCTTGCGATTCTTCGCCGCGATGGCCAGCCAATTGCGGCTCAAGCCAACTATTTGGACCATGTTAAGCGGCGCGTGTTGTTTCACGTTGGTGGTCGTGAC
>JBCAZE010000033.1:0-21887 GCA_039700805.1 Pseudomonadota bacterium
CTCAAAAGTTCAGAACAGCGCGATGTGTCGCACGTGGTTTGTTACCTTGATCTCGATCA
The DNA here is from genome assembly GCA_039700805.1 of Pseudomonadota bacterium. Classification (GTDB taxonomy): domain Bacteria; phylum Pseudomonadota; class Gammaproteobacteria; order Steroidobacterales; family Woeseiaceae; genus CALBPI01. The sequence goes on from JBCAZE010000033.1 coordinate 60, forward strand.
ATTCAAGATCATCAACGACAGTTGCGGTCATGCGGCGGGCGACGCCTTGTTGAGTCAACTCGGTGCATTGTTGAAATCGAAGATTCGTTGGCGCGATACCTTGGCGCGGCTGGGCGGCGATGAATTCGGTGTTCTGCTCGAGAGTTGCACGATTGAAGAGGCGATGACCACCGCTGACGCATTGCGTGAAGCCGTGAGCGAGTTTCGTTTCATTTGGGAAGAAAGAAGTTTCCGACTGACAACGAGTATCGGTATCGTGCCGCTCGCAGCAACACAAGAAGAAGACGTGGCAGGCGTTTTATCTGCGGCGGATAGCGCATGCGCTGCGGCGAAAGATGCGGGTCGAAACCGTCTGCACTCCTACCACGAGAACGACATTGACATGATGCGACGTCGACGTGAGATGCAGTGGGCAGCACGTATCAACAATGCGCTCGAAGAGAATCGGTTCGAGCTGTTTCGTCAGACAATTTTACCGTTGCAAGAAAATGACACGGGTGCACATTACGAACTGTTGCTCCGGATGCGTGATGAGAATGGTGCGCTGGTCTCACCAGATCTATTCATCTCCGCCGCTGAACGCTATGGGATTACACCCAACATTGACCGCTGGGTGATTCGCAATGCACTGCGTTGGCTTGTCTCAGAGGCGGATGAGCGTGCGCGACTATCTTTGTGCTCGATCAATCTGTCAGGTCAGAGTTTAGGTGACGAGAAGTTCCTACCCTTTGTTATCGAGCAGTTCCAGACCAGTGGCATTACGCCAGAGAAAATCTGTTTTGAGATTACCGAGACCGCGGCAATCCAAAGCTACTCGCAGGCGAATCGCTTTATCAACGCATTGAAGGAACTCGGGTGTAAATTTGCACTCGACGACTTCGGCACAGGGCTTTCTTCGTTTGGGTACTTGAAGCACTTCCCCGTTGACTACCTGAAGATTGATGGCAGCTTTGTGAAGGAAATCCTGCATGATCCGATCGATCGAGAGATGGTGCGCTCGATCAATGAGATCGGTCACCTAACCGGCAAGCAAACGATCGCTGAGTTTGCAGAGAACCCCGAGATCATCACGATGCTGCGTGGTATGGGTATCGACTACGCGCAAGGCTACGGGGTGGCCGAACCTCAGAAGGTCGTCCAGGCCATCGCTTGACAGCCCGTAGCGAAAAAAATTTTCTCAAAATGAACCTTTCCTGATCGTCACGTCCTCTTAGCGGGTAAGACACGGGTCAACTTGTTGGCCTGCGCTCGTTTCACTCGTTGGAGAACATCATGAAAATCAGAAATATAGTCGGTGGAATAGCCGCCGTTGTGACGCTTGCCGCGTGCAGCAACGACTCCACCAACGGAGCGCCCGGCCCGGAGGCCGAAGAGATCGCGACTATCCGTGGTATCGCATCTGAGGCACTGCCGTCAGCGGTTTTACCCTCTCAGTCATTGCCATCGGCGACGCTGCCGTCGGCATCGCTGCCTTCGTTGTCTCTGCCATCTGCGGAGTTGGATGAGACGCCTTCAATCATGGCGCTACGAACGCTTGCCGTCACGCTTGAAGCCAGTCAGGAAGTGACCGATGCGCCACTCAACGCGGGAAATGAACAACTGACCGCCGTCGGTTCAGTGACCGTCGATGAGAACACGCTCGCTTTTACTGCGCGTGTCACAGCGCAAGGTTTAGACAGCGACGATACGATCACAATGGTTCATATTCACTCAGGTTTCGCCGGAGAAAACGGCGGTGTGTTGATTGGCTTGCAACCGACGGCAGATCCATTGGTGTTCGAAGCATCCGGCTCGATCCACGATTTCGCCGACATCCCTGGCAATGATCTGGCGACTTTTTTGCGTGGCGGTTGGTATTTAAATCTGCACACGGCATCGAACCCGACCGGACAACTGCGCGGGCAAATGTTCACGAACGACGTTGACGTTGTGAGAATGGCGCTGGAAGGACAGCAAGAGAATCCGGCGGTGGTGAATGCGAACGGCGTGTCAGGTACTGCCTATGTCACCTTCGATGCGTCGCGCGAGTTGATCGTTGTGAACAGCCGTGTCGCCGGCTTTACGCCATTCTTGGATGCACCGATCGGCCCGGTACATTTGCATGCGGGATTCGCCGGCGAGAACGGTCCGGTTGTCTTGCCGCTCCAGCCCGTTGGCCAGTCCGAGACAGTCTATCGAGGCACAGAAGCAGACATCAGTGGCAATCTTGATTTTGGTGTTTTGTCAGCGGGCGGTATCTACCTGAATATTCATTCAGCGGCTAACCCGAGTGGTGAGCTGCGCGGCCAGGTGGTGCCACGCGGTACTGATGCGGTACGTATGCAGCTTCAAGGGGCGCAGGAAAACCCAGTCGTTGCGAATGCTGACGGCATCAGCGGTGTCTCTTACGCTACCTTTAATGCGGCGGATGGCAATATCGTCATTAATACGGCAGTCGAGGGCTTTACCCCCTTTCTGGACGCCCCGATCGGACCGGTTCATCTGCATTCCGCGTTCGCCGGGGAGAACGGACCGGTGGTGCTACCACTCCAGCCAGTCAATGGATCTGACACCGTCTACCGAGGTACAGAAGCCGACGCCACCAGTACAATTGACTTCGGTCTGCTCGCCGACGGCGGGATGTACATCAATGTGCACTCAGCCGAGAACCCAAGCGGTGAGCTGCGTGGCCAACTGGTGCCCCGCGGCATTGACGTTGCCAGGATGCAGCTTGAAGGCCAGCAGGAGAACCCGGCTGTAGCGAATGCTACAGGCATCTCCGGGGTGTCGTATGCCACGTTGAATCCCGACGAAAACCGTATTGTGATCAACGCGGCTGTAGAAGGGTTCACGCCATTCCTCGATGCACCGATTGGCCCGGTCCATTTACACAGCGGATTCGCCGGGCAGAACGGACCTGTCTTGTTGCCATTGAACGCCGTCGATGGGTCCGAGACGCAGTATCGCGGCACGGAAGCGGATGCGATCGCTACGCTGAATTTCGATGTGATTGCGCAAGGTGGTGCTTACATCAACATTCACTCCGCGGCCAACCCAACGGGTGAGCTTCGCGGGCAATTGATCCCACGCGATGTGGATGCTGTTCGTATGCAATTGCAAGGTCAACAACAGAATCCTGCGGTTGTTAACGCAGCCGGGATCTCGGGTGTGGCTTACGCAACGTATAATCCGTCGGCGCAGCAAATTGTGTTGAATGCGGATGTGGAAGGATTCATTCCGGCACTGAACGCCGCGATCGGCCCCGTTCATCTGCACGCAGGTTTTGCCGGCGAAAACGGACCGGTGTTACTGCCACTTCAACCGGTCGATGGGTCGGACACGCAATACCGCGGCAGCGAGGCGGACTTGATTGCCGATCTCGACTTCGATGCACTCGGCAACGGTGGTACGTATATCAATATCCACTCGGCGGCGAATCCATCAGGGGAATTACGCGGTCAACTGACGCCGCGCGGTGTGCAAGCAACGCGAGCCGAGTTGCAAGGCGCACAGGAGAACCCCGTAGTGAACAACGCGGATGGCATCTCTGGTGTTGCCTATGCGACCGTGAATACCGAGACGGAGTCGCTGGTCATCACGACGGCTGTCGAAGGTTTCGAGCCGTTTCTTGATGCACCCATCGGTCCTGTTCACCTACATGCTGGGAATGCAGGGATCAATGGTCCGGTACTGCTGCCGTTGCAACCAGTCGATGGTTCGACCACTCGCTATCGCGGGACTGACGCCGATGCGATTGCTGCACTCGATTTCCAGCAAATTCTGGAAGGCGGTACCTACATTAATGTCCATTCCGCTGACAACGCGAGCGGGGAAGTAAGAGGTCAAATCGTGACATCCCAAGGCCTCGTGCTACGCGCGGAAATGGACGGCAGTCAGGTCGAGCCGCCGAACAATAGTACTGGCACTGGCGTCGGTTATGTAACGCTACTTGATCGCGACAGTGGAAACTTTTCGTCGACTGTTCGGGTCTCCGGCATCGATCCGACCAATGTGTCCGTGAATACCACGAACACCAATGGTGCTGACTTGCTGGTGAATCGACTCGCAGCGGATGCGGAAACCGCGGGTTTGTTTATTAGCGAACCATTGGTCGCGCCCAATATCGACGATATCCTGAACGGGCAATATTCGTTTATTGCTCAGGAATCGAGTAACTAGGTCTGTGGTTGTGTGGGGTGTCAGCAGTGTTAGTTTCGACTGCTGATACCCTTCGCGGCCCCGTTAGCCAGATAAGCGAGAGAGAATGATGATAGAAACGGTTGTGAGTCCGGCGCAGGATGAAGACGAGGAGCGCGCGCATCGCGTGCTGTTGGTCCGCGTCGCGCACGACCGTGATATCAATGCAATGCAAGCACTCTACGAGAGTTTCAGGCCGCGCTTGGTTCGATTCATGCGTCGATTAACACCGGATATGACGCTAATCGAAGAGGCCTACAACGATGTGATGTTAATCGTCTGGAACAAAGCATCTCAGTACGAGTCACGCTCGAAGGTCTCTAGTTGGATTTTCACGATCGCTTACCGGGCGTGCTTACGCCTGGTCAAACGCAGCAAGAAGCGAAACGATATGATACATCTCACCGATAATGAGTCGCTCGATTCAGCGACGACGGAGCAGGCGCAGACGGATCATGAAAATCGACAGCTCGCTGCAGCGGTGCAACGACTATCTGCGAAGCACCGCATTGTCATTGAGCTCTGCTATTTTGAGGGTTATTCCATTCAGGAAATCGGCGAGATCATTCGCTGTCCTGTCAACACGGTTAAGACCCGATTGCATCATGCCCGCAAACGGATCAAGACGCTTCTTGCCGACAGCGCAAATCCGCTGGGTGCAACGGGAACAAACGAGGGTGGTCTGTCATGACGCATCGCGAACACCATGGCAACGATGTTGCCGGCATGCTGGAAGACTATTTGAATGGTCATCTCAGTGAACATCAGCGGTCGCTGGTTGAAGAGCGGCTGGCTGTCGATCCAGCTTTGGCGAAGCAACTCGCCTTTCATCAACGTTTGCAAGGTGCGCTGCGCGCCGAGGCTGCGGCAGTTGAGGATGCGACTCTGTCGTCCACGTCGGAGCGTTTTCGTTTCGATACTATGGCAGCCAAGATCCAGGCGCCGCGTAAGGCGCGTGGCATGCGTTTCTTGTGGCCCGCTTTAGCAGCATGCCTATTGATGCTGTTTCTGCTGCCAGCGCTGCAACAGTCGGACATTGAGATGAATGAATTTGAGACTGCGTTCGACAGCGCTGATCAGAGCGTCGCGTTACACGTCCTTTTGCGAACGCCGTTGTCTGATGTCGATCGCCAAGCGTTGTTGGATCAGTTGAATTTGGAGCTTCGTTCGGTGAATCAGGCGGGCGCTTTGCTTATCTTGGCGCCGAAGACGTCCACGGAGTCGCTGGATGCGGCTGCCGCCAAGCTGAATACCGACCCGCGCGTGATTGCTGTCAAAGTGGTTGGAGAACAATGATGCGTTTATCTGCCGCTCTACTGTTGCTGGCGCTGGTGACAGCCTGTGCAACCTTGCCGTCCGATTTGCCAGATCAAGATATTCCTGACGGCGTCGAAGCAGTCGTGATCGTACTCGATGATTTGCGCCCGGAGCGACGAAAGCAAGTCGCTTCGTCACCGGGCTATACGAGCTTTAGAAATTACGCCGATGATCCGGCATTGCTGCGTATAGCGCGTAGCCTTGCGGCCAAGCATGGCCTTAGTGTGTTGACGCAATGGCCGCTACAAAACATCCCGATTCAGTGCATCGTCATTGAAAAACCTGACGCCAAAACACTGGCGGCGTTGGAGGCTGATCCTGTCGTTAAGTGGGTGCAGCCGTTTCGCGATTTTACGACGATGGGTATTGCGGAGACTTCGCCGTCATGGCCGGTGATTCCAAAAATTAGCAAGCATGATCAATCCGGTATCGGTGTGACTATCGCCGTGATCGACACGTCGGTTGACCGGTCACATCCAGCGCTGAAGGAGAGTGCACTCAGCCAACGGAACTTCGCAGGTAATCGCGGTAACTACCGTGGCGAAGCGCATGGTACGGCGATGGTCGGCTTGATGGCTGCAAAACCGGTATCGAATAGCGACGTCGTTGGCATCTCTCAAGCGGCGAATATTGCGCTGTTGCGTGGTTGTTGGCAGGCGGACGAGGCAGGACGCGGACGCTGCAATACGCTAACCATGGCATTGGCATTGGACGCCGCTATCAGTTTGAACCCGCACGTGCTGAATCTCAGTATCACTGGGCCCGAAGATCGCGTGCTTGACCGTTTGATCAAGGAAATCACAAGCCAAGGTACGTTGGTCGTGGCGGCCTATGATGATGCGCGGGACGCATCGGACCGTTTCCCTAAGGTCCAGCCTGGCGTCGTCTACGCTTACGGACTTACCGATGACGACAGCCGGCCACGACAGTCGAATGTGATGGTGGTCGGTGCGCCGCGCCATGCGGTGTCGTTGGCACCCGCCTCAGGGTATGAGCTCGTTTATGGCCACTCCGTCGCAGCAGCTCAAGTCAGCGGCTATGCGGCGTTGTTGTTCTCTCAGTCACCTGAACAAACGCGAGCCACAGTACTCGATGATTTGCTCATGTTATCGACGTCGCCGTAAACTCTCGACCGACCCGTCGTGCATTCACTTGTCGACGGGAGTTGTGCATCAATCGGGAGCTAGTGAACTTCGTGACAAGACGCGTTACCCAAACGTTGTGCATCTTGGCAGCCGGTATCGCGGCGGTCGGTGATGGTGTTGCTGATGATATCGACCTTGTCTTACGCGCCGAGTCCGACTGGATGTATCACGGGTTCAGCGAGTTTCGTGGCCAGCCTGCTGTCGGCTTGACTGTCGATTGGCAATCGGACTCACCGATTTTTGTCGGTGCAAGCGTGGCTCAGGTTGTTGATGACGAGCGCGTGCGTCGTCCGACGAGCGGCACTTATTACATTGGCGCAGGTTGGGCGGTTTCCGATCAGGTCTTTGTTTCCGGCGCCTTTCAGCATCGCGATTTCCCTGGCTCTCTCGGCGAATGGGATTACCAAGAGTATGAGCTCCAATTGGATGCTGCGCTCAGTAGTGTAAGCCGCCTCATCGTTCGCGCAGACTACGCGGATGACTATTATTCGGTCGACGCTAGCGCGCTAGGCGCGGAAGTCGACTATGCACGTCAACTGGATGATCGTTTCTACGGGTTTGCGACAATCGGCGCGATACGATTCAGCGAGAACACCCGCATCCCAAACTACGAATATGGTCAACTGGGTGTCGGCTTAAGGGTATCGTCACTCACCATCGATCTTGCCTTACGACTGAACAGCGAATCGAGCGAGACACGAATTGGCAGTGAGCCATTTAGTGATCGGGAATGGGTCTTGCGATTCGCCTGGCAAGCGTTGTAGCTGACGGCCAGGCTGTGCAATGTCGTCTTTAGGACGGCGCGATCAAAACTTAAACCGCATCGAGAAATCCGCTGCGCGAACATGCTTGGTTAGCGCGCCAATCGAAATGAAGTCGACGCCCGTTTCCGCAACGGCAAGCAGACCATCACCTTCAATTCCGCCCGAAGCTTCTAATTCGCAATGCCCGCCGGTCTCCTGATTGAGTGCGACGGCCGCCCGCAAATCCTCCAAGCTGAAGTTGTCGAGTAAGATACGTTCGACGCCAGTATCCATAGCGCTCTCCGCCTGCACGAGATTTTCGACTTCAATCTCAACGGGCAAGGCTGGGTTAGCCGCACGAGCTGCGCGCACGGCAGCGGCCAACGAGCCCGCCGACGCGATGTGGTTTTCTTTGATGAGAATGGCATCGAACAAGCCGATCCGGTGATTGACTGCGCCACCGATGCGAGCGGCGTATTTCTGCGCGAGGCGCAGTCCAGGAATCGTCTTACGCGTGTCCAATAATCGGCACCCGGTGTCTGCAACAATATCGACATAGCTGGCGGTTGTTGTGGCAGTACCGGTTAGCGTTTGCAAGAAATTGAGGGCAGTCCTTTCACCGGTCAGCAGTGAGCGCGCGGTGCCATCCAGTGTGCAGACCGTTTGATCTGCAGCCACGCGAGCGCCTTCCTCGACATGCCACGTGATCTGGATATCGTCATCGATTTGCCGAAACACCTCATCAAACCAGTCAATCCCGCACAAGACGATCGGCTCACGCACCACAACGGTTGCCTGCGCCATTGCTGCAGCACTCACAAGATCGGCCGTTACATCGCCATTGCCAACGTCTTCCAGAATCGCGCGTTCAACGAGTGCGATGCGGTCGGCTTCCAACTTCTTGTCGGAGATCTTGGCTTTGAATCGAGATTTTTTGGGTTTGCTGACAGACATTCCTACAGTTTCCGGTCTTCTTATTGTTCGCCAATTATGACAGACGACGATGCTCCTGACAGGCCGCGATGCTTCCAGTTTTGCCGCTTGGCCGGCATAATCGGTGACTAACAATTTCGGGTAAGCACCTTTATGTCTCCTCAGTCACCTTGTATCAGTGTCTGCACATTGGACGAAGACAACGTCTGCATGGGCTGTTTTCGCACGTTGGACGAGATCATCGACTGGACGATGCTCGATGACGCGGAGAAGCAGGCGGTGCTGGATAACGTTGCGACACGCGCAGCCGGCAGAGAGCAGTATGGCTCGTAACGTGCTGTTGTTGCTCGTGACCTGCCTGATGCTCGGGGGTTGTACTGCGCTGCTTGGCGGCGGCAAGAAGAAACCCCGCTCGGCACACCTTGAAACGGGCCCGAATAACACCCACATCACAGACGAGGGCATCGCTGCCCCCGCATTTGAAGAACACACAGGATCGACCAATGGACGTTAACGAGCGCATCAAGAAACAACTCGATGATCATCCGATTATCGTCTATATCAAGGGCACGCCAGATTTTCCGCAGTGCGGGTTTTCGTCACAGGCAGTGGCTGCGATCAAAGCGTGCGGCAAGGAGTTTGCCTACGTGAATATCTTTGACGACCAAGAGATCCGCGAAGGCTTGAAAGTCTACTCAAACTGGCCGACGTTCCCGCAGCTCTATGTCAACGGCGAGCTGATCGGTGGCTCGGATATCATTGTTGATATGTACAAGTCCGGCGAGTTGCAGCCTTTGTTGGACGAGGCTGTCGCGAGCTAAGCGTTCGCGTCCAGGCCGGACGCATAAATCGGCGAAAACCGATTCACAATCTCGCAAAACAAATCCGCTGTTTTTTCCGCGTCATAGGCGGCGGAGTGCGCTTGCGACTCGTCCCACTCAATGCCGGCGCATTTAATCGCGCGTGACAGTACCGTTTGTCCGAAAGCAACGCCGCCGAGCGTCGCTGTGTCGAAGCAGGAGAACGGATGGAACGGCGTTCTCTTAATTTTGCAACGCTCGATGGCAGCGTTTAAGAAGTTAAGATCAAAAAATGCGTTGTGACCAACGAGCACAGCGCGCGTGCATTCCGTGTCTCTGACCGCTTGCCTGACTTCTCTAAATATCCGCTGAAGTGCCTCTCGTTCCTCGATCGCCGGTCGCAATGGATGATCGGGGTCGATGCCGTTCACCGCTAGCGAGGCGGGCTCGAGATTTGCGCCGGGAAATGGTTTGACATGACAACGCCAAGTTTCGTCGCGGCGAAAACTGCCGTCGTCATGGAGTTTGATGCTAACGGCTGCGATCTCTAGCAGCGCATCGGTTGCTGCATTGAAGCCGCCGGTTTCAACATCAACCACAACCGGAAGGAACCCTCGAAACCGGTTCTTGATGGCAAACTCACTCATCGGTCGCGTTTCGCTTTGATCAACGTGGTGGCATGTTCTGTGAGAAGGTGTGCCGCGTATCGGACACCGAAGCCGGTGATGGTCGTTCCAGCGGCGCCTAGGCCACCCTTGTTCTCGCAAGACGACAAATCAACGTGCACCCACGGTATCGTCTCCGGCACGAACTGCCTCAGAAACGTTGCGGCCAGAATGTGGTCACCAGCGCCGGCGACAGGGCACTGCAGTAAGTCGGCTGTTTCGCCTTTCAGCATATCCAGAAAATCACCGCCAGTCGGAAACGGCCATACACGTTCGCCACTTTCGACACCGGCGCGCTTCAGCGTCGGATGCAAGGATGCGCGGTTGCTAAAAACGCCACTGTAATGCGTCGTGACGGCGGTGACACAAGCGCCAGTCAGTGTCGCGAAATCCATGATCAACGACGGCTTGCGGCGTGATGCAAGCGTTAGCGTATCGGCCAGCACCATGCGGCCCTCCGCATCGGTATGGATCGTTTGAATCGTCTTTCCGGAGAGCGACGTGACCACATCTTGTGGCTTGAACGCTTCAGGGCCGGTACGGTTTTCGGTGATGGCGAGCCAGACATCAATGTCCAGCGGTGCGCCGGCTTCGGCCAACGTTAACAGTGTCGCCAAGGCCACCGCACTGCCGCCCATGTCGATATGCATATTCAACATGCCGCCATGCGGTTTTAAATTCGTGCCGCCCGTATCAAAAATGATGCCTTTGCCGACGAGTGCAATGTGCTTACTGCCTTTCTTGCCGCTCTTGTGGGTGAGCTGCACGATACCCGCATCGTTGTTTTCATTGCCCTGAGCGACGGCAACGAACGCCCCTGCACCCATCCGCTTCAGTTTAGAAAAGGGATGGAATTGATACTTCCATTGATGTTTTTTTGCTAGCTGCGCGGCGACATCACGATAACCTTTGGCATCCAGAAGATTCGGTGGCGCTGCACCCAACCAACGGGCGAGGCAATTGCCCCGTGCGCCGGCGATTGCTGCAGTCAATGGTGTTTTCTTGGGCTCAAAAACGGTGAGCTTGATGGGTTTTGCTTTTGGCGTGCGCTTTTGCGTCCATCGCGGCATCGAAAAGCTCGCCATCGTCAGAGTGACGGCTGCCGCATTAACGAGCGTTGCATACGCGTCATTTGTAGCATCAACGACCACAGCGATACGCGTTGCGCCCGACGCAATGATTTTCGTCGCGGCCTGTCGGCAAGCTGTTTCAACACCAAATCTGTCTGCATCTTTGGCAATTTCGGCGACGACCAGCAGTCCGGCTTGCTTACCAGGCATCGTCATTGTGAGTAGATGTTGATTGCCAGCGCGCTCGGCCAGCGTGGCTAGCGTGCTCGCATACGGTAACTGAGTGCCCTGAAATGTCTTCCCGGATTGCAGCATTAGCACGGCGTCAAATCGAGACAACGTGGCTTCGTCGGGTGGCGTCCTGCGACTGGTAATGCTGGGCGTCGGTAGCTCGGGTAGCTTCAGGGTGGGGGTGGTCAACTTGTCGTCCTTCAAAAATAGACAAACCCGCGACATGAGCGGCTGGCCATCGTATCAGTGGTGGGCAGGGAATTCACGCTAAAGATTGGTGCGATGCAGCATGCGATTGTGTTTCTAAAGTCATCATTGTGATGACTTTTTATCCGCCAAGGTTGCGCGAAACCAGTCAAGGTTTGCAGAAAGCTTAGGTATACTTACGCGCTGCGTTACTAGTATTTCGGGGGCTCAAATATATGTCGCAGCACAACCGCTTTGACGATTCAGATCCGATTGAAACCACTGAGTGGTTAGAGTCGATCGACTCTGTATTGAAGAACGAAGGGCCGGGTCGGGCTCACTTCCTGCTAGATCGCATGATCGATTTCGCGCGTCGCTCTGGGGCATACCTGCCTTACAGTCCGAATACGGCGTACCTCAACACCATCTCGACGGGGCAGCAGCCGGAATACCCTGGCGATCGTTCGATCGAACGACGCATTGAGGCGTACCTGCGCTGGAACGCCATGGCCATGGTGGTACAGGCGAATCGGGAAAACTCAGAGTACGGCGGTCACATCGCCTCTTATGCATCGTCGGCGACATTGTATGAGACTGGCTTCAATCATTTCTGGCGTGCGCCGAATGATGAGCACGGCGGTGATCTGGTGTTTATTCAGGGTCACTCGTCACCTGGCATTTATGCGCGTGCCTACCTTGAAGGGCGCTTGTCAGAAGACCAGCTGAATCGTTTCCGTAAGGAAGTCGGCGGTGGCGGATTGTCATCGTATCCGCACCCTTGGCTGATGCCTGATTTTTGGCAGTTCCCGACCGTATCGATGGGCCTTGGCCCGATGATGGCGATCTATCAGGCGCGCTTTATGCGTTACCTCGAGAATCGCGGCATGATCGAGCCGAGCGATCGTAAAGTGTGGTGTTTCTTGGGCGATGGCGAAACCGACGAGCCGGAGTCTCTCGGGGCGATTACGATGCCGGTCCGCGAAGGGCTCGATAACCTCGTCTTCGTGATCAACTGTAACCTGCAACGTCTCGATGGACCGGTACGCGGCAACGGTAAGATTATCCAGGAGCTCGAGGCGGCGTTCGGCGGTGCGGGCTGGAACGTGCTCAAAGTCGTTTGGGGTTCGCGCTGGGATAGCCTGCTTGCCAAAGACAACAAAGGGCTTCTGAAGCGTGTCATGGAAGAGACCATTGACGGCGAATATCAGAATTACAAGAACAAGGGCGGCGCGTACACGCGTGAGCATTTCTTCGGTAAGTACCCAGAACTGAAAGCGATGGTCGCGAATCTCTCCGATGAAGATATCTGGAAGTTGAACCGCGGTGGTCATGATCCATTGAAGGTGTACGCCGCTTACGAAAAAGCGGTGAACCATAAAGGGCAGCCGACCGTTATCTTGGCGAAGACTGTGAAAGGTTTTGGTTTGGGCGAAAGCGGTGGTGAAGGTGCGAACACGACGCACCAACAGAAGAAGCTGGATGAAGCGGCGCTGCGTCAGTTACGTGACCGATTCAACATTCCCGTCTCTGATAAAGATCTCAAAGATGTGCCGTACTGCCGCCCGCCGGAAGGCAGTGTTGAGCTTGAGTACTTGCACGAACAACGACGTCGTTTGGGTGGCTACCTTCCGGTCAGAAAGTCCAAAGCACCGAAGTTGGAAGCACCGTCATTGATGGCGTTTAAGACGCAGGTCGAGGGCAGCGGTGAGCGCGAACAATCGACCACGATGGCGCTGGTTCGTATGCTAACGACGCTTGTGAAAGACAAGAAGATCGGCAAACACGTCGTGCCGATCGTTCCCGATGAGGCGCGCACCTTTGGCATGGAAGGTATGTTCCGTCAGATTGGGATCTACTCTTCCAAAGGTCAGCTCTACACGCCGCAAGATGCGGATCAACTGATGTTCTACAAGGAAGACAAGAAAGGTCAGATCCTTGAGGAAGGCATCAACGAGGGCGGTGCGTTTTGTTCATGGCTTGCGGCGGCGACGTCATATTCAAGTCACGGCTTGCCGATGATTCCGTTCTACATCTATTACTCGATGTTCGGATTCCAACGGATCGGAGACTTCATCTGGGCAGGCGGCGATATGCAGGCGCGTGGTTTCTTGATCGGTGGTACGGCCGGCCGCACGACGCTTGCTGGCGAGGGTTTGCAACACCAAGACGGTCACTCCCATGTATTAGCTTCGACGGTTCCCAACTGCGTCGCGTACGACCCAACCTACGCTTACGAGCTCGCTGTCATCGTGCAGAACGGTCTCAAACGTATGGCCGAAGATCAGGAAAACGTGTTCTTCTACATCACGACGATGAACGAGAACTACGTGCAACCGAAGATGCCCGAAGGCGTCGCTGAAGGCATCCTGAAGGGTATCTATCCGCTGCGTAAAGGCGGTCGCGGAAAGGTTCGTGCACAGTTGATGGGCTCGGGTACGATTTTGCGCGAAGTGGAAGCGGCGTCTGAGATGCTGATGGAAGACTTCGGTATTCCAAGCGATGTCTGGAGTGTCACGAGTTTCAATGAGCTACGCCGTGACTGTCTTGAAGTCGAGCGCTGGAACCAATTGCACCCGACGGATAAACCGCGTCAGTCATACCTTGAGTCGACACTAGATGGCGTCCAAGGCCCCTTCATCGCTGCAACGGACTACATGAAGATTGTGCCCGATCAGGTGCAGCGCTGGATGCCAGGACGTTACATCACGCTAGGCACCGATGGCTTTGGGCGCAGCGATGCACGCAAGGCGCTCCGCGAGTTCTTTGAAGTGGATCGGCGCTACATTGCTGTGACGGCATTGAAGGCGCTGGCCGATGACGGCGCACTCGATCAGAAGACGGTCGCCGAGGCGATTGAAAAGTACAACATCGATCCGAACAAACCGGATCCGGTGACGTTGTAACCAGGGGGGGTGAGACGTGGCTACAGAACACAAAATAACCGTTCCTGATATCGGCGACTTCGATGTTGTGGAGATCATCGAGCTTTTGGTGTCGCCGGGCGATACCGTGGATGTTGATGACGGACTGATCACACTCGAAACTGACAAAGCATCGATGGATGTTCCGTCGACTGTCGCGGGCGAAGTCGTGTCAGTCGAAGTCGCAGTCGGCGATAAGGTAGGACAGGGCGATCTCATCGTGGTCATTAAAAGCGACGCCGATGCGTCGACGGAGAGTCCTGAGCCGGCGCCGGCAGAGCCCGCGGCTGCGGCGCCTGTTGCATCCGCACCAGCGCCTGCCGCTGCTGAATCGGTGACGATGACGGTGCCTGATATTGGTGACTTTGATGCAGTCGACGTGATCGAGGTTGCGGTCAGTGTTGGCGATAGTGTCGACGTCGACGATGCGTTGATTACGCTTGAGACCGACAAAGCGTCGATGGATGTGCCGGCAACGCATGCGGGCACAATTACGGCAGTCCTGGTGGCTGCAGGTGATCAGGTGAAGCAGGGCGATGACATCGTTGTCGTCGAGACCGCTGGCGGCGGTGCTGTGGATACCCCCGCACCTGTCGAAGCGGCCAAGCCTCACGCACCGGAAACGCCGAAGCCAGCACCAGCGCCTGTCGAAAAGCCAGCGACGGCAAATGTGTCGAAGCCTGTTGCGATTGATGAGGCAGGATTCTCTCGGGCGCACGCGAGCCCTTCAGTTCGGAAACTGGCGCGCGAATTGGGTGTGGATCTCGGCAGCGTCAAAGGCAGCGGAAAGAAACAACGGATTGTTGCCGATGACGTCAAAGCATGGGTCAAAAAGGCGCTGACTACCGGCACATCGGGGGCGAGCGCTGGTGGCGGGTTGCCCGCGCTGCCGAAGGTCGATTTCTCGAAGTTCGGTGAGATTACAGAAGCACCGTTGACACGCATTCAAAAAATCTCAGGTCCGCGTTTGCAGGCGAGCTGGGTGAACCTTCCGCATGTGACGCAACACGATCTGGCTGACATCACGGATATGGACGCTAAGCGCAAAGCGTTGAAAGAAACGGCGGCGAAACGCGGCATCAAGCTCACGCCACTAGCGTTTATTATGCGAGGCGTTGTGCAAGCGTTAGCTGAGTATCCGCGGATGAACTCATCATTGAGCAACGATGGCGCGACGCTGATCAACAAGCACTATTGCAATATCGGTTTTGCGGCGGATACCGACGATGGTTTGGTCGTGCCGGTCATACACAACGCTGACACGATGGATGTCTATGAGCTTGCTGATGCATTGTCTGACCTGTCTGCAGCGGCACGTGACGGCAAACTCAAGGCGAATCAAATGCAAGGCGCGACGTTTACGATTTCCAGTCTCGGCGGCATCGGTGGTACCGCGTTTACGCCGATCGTCAACGCGCCAGAAGTCGGTATCCTCGGGGTCTCTCGATCTTCGATGCAACCGGTTTGGGATGGCGAGCAGTTTGTGCCGAGACTCATGTTGCCGCTCTCCTTGTCGTACGACCATCGGGTCATCGACGGTGCGCTTGCAGTGCGATTCACGACTTACCTATCCCAGTGCCTGGCCAATGTTGACGGCCTGATGCAAGCGATTCCGTAGGCGGAGGTTCAACGATGAGTGATCTACAACCCATCCGCATACCGGATATCGGTGACTTTGATTCGGTTGACGTCATCGAAGTGTTGGTGAGTGTCGGTGACAGCGTAGAGGCTGAAGAAGGTCTGATAACGCTTGAGACCGACAAGGCAACTATGGACATACCGGCCCCTGTGGCGGGCACGGTCACTGCATTGACGGTTTCGGTCGGTGACCAAGTCAGCGAAGGCGATGTGATCGGTGAGATGTCTGTCGGTGCAAGCGAAGCGCCGGCGCCAGCGGTCGAATCGCAAGCACCGCCAGCGACACCAGAAACGCCGGCACATGACCAGACGCAGAAAATCAGTGAGGCGACAGCCGCGGCCGCAATCAAGGATGCGGACGCGAGAACGCAGATGCTGGTTTTGGGTGCAGGGCCAGGTGGCTACGCGGCCGCATTTCGCGCTGCGGATCTCGGCATGGAAGTCACACTCATTGAACGTTATGAATCGCTTGGCGGTGTCTGCCTCAACGTCGGTTGTATTCCATCGAAAGCGCTTTTACATGCCGCGAAAGTGATCGACGAGGCTGAGTCGATGGCTGATCACGGTATCGTGTTTGGAAAGCCGGAGATCGACAGTGCCAAGCTCGGTGAGTGGAAAGGCAGTGTTGTTAGCCGCTTGACCGGCGGACTTTCGCAATTGGCCAAGCAACGTAAAGTGAAGGTCGTGCACGGGACTGGACGTTTCGTATCACCGAATGCGGTTGCCGTCACCGACCACGAAGGCAACGAACAGATCATCGGTTTCGAGCAGTGCATTATCGCTGCAGGCTCTGCACCGATTCGATTGCCGTTCGAGCCGGACGACGCACGCATTGTCGACTCGACGGGTGCGCTACAAATCGATCCGCTGCCGGAGTCCTTGTTGGTCGTCGGCGGGGGCATTATTGGCCTGGAGCTCGGCAGTGTGTACGCAACGTTGGGCGTCGCGGTGACTGTCGTAGAGCTGACCTCTGAGCTGATGCCAGGTGCTGATCGAGATCTCGTACGTCCGTTGCAAAAACGTTTGTCATCGATGTTCGATGACATTTTGCTCAACACCAAAGTCACGGGCATGAGCTCGGCGGACGGCGGTGTTGAGGTTAGTTTCGAAGACAAGAATGGCACGTCGACACGTCAGTTTGGCAAGGTGTTGGTCGCTGTAGGGCGTCGAGCAAACGGAGAGAAAATCGATGCGGCAGCGGCTGGTGTCAACGTCGATGAACGAGGCCAGATCCCGGTCGATAAACAAATGCGCACTAATGTGCCGCACATCTTTGCCATCGGCGATATCGTCGGGCAGCCCATGCTGGCGCATAAGGCGACACATGAAGGGCATGTTGCAGCCGAAGTCGCGGCTGGTGAGAAGCGATTCTTCGATGCACGGGTCATTCCTTCCGTTGCCTATACCGATCCGGAAGTGGCATGGGTCGGGCTGACCGAGACCGATGCCAAGCGCGATGGCGTTGCTTATGAAGCGGCGGCGTTTCCGTGGGCCGCCAGCGGTCGCTCGTTGGCAATGGGTCGCGATGAGGGCAAGACGAAAATTTTGTTCGAGCCGGGTACTGGTCGTGTGCTCGGTGGCGGTATCGTTGGCACCAGCGCCGGTGACATCATCGGCGAGATTGCGTTTGCCATTGAGATGGGGGCGGACGCTGAAGATCTCGGTTTGACGATTCACCCACACCCGACGTTGGGCGAGACGGTTGGCTTGACTGCCGAAGCCTATGAAGGCACGTTGACGGACTTGTACATTCCGAAAAAGAAAAAGCATTAGCACGGTGATGTCACTGATTGTCCGGTGACGCTGGCTCAGCGGTTTTCAAAATTTGCTTTGCATAAGAAACGGCGTGACCCGATTGGGCCACGCCGTTTTTGCTTATTGGAACGTTGCTTGGATCGAACGGTTGCTTCGTACATTAACGACACATTGGTCGGGCGTTGGCTCGCTGTCGCATTGCTCAGCAACCCAGCCAAGGAATGCGGCGGGCGTCGACGCTGCTGCCGTCAATGTCAGCTCAGTACCTGCCGGTAAACCGGACAAGTAACAGTCGTCACCATCGCAGTCGCTATCTGGCAGCGTCCGGCCTAGCGGCTCAACGTCAACAAGCCCCGGTCCAGAGACGCTGACCAGCACAGTGAAACTCGTACCAAGGTTAGGGTCATTAACGGTGATGCCCGCCGCACCGAGACCGGTCAGTGCGTCGTTGTCTGTGACCGTTAATGAGACATCGTATAGTCCTGGTGATGAGAAGCTAGTGGTCACGGTTTCCCCGGACGCGTCGACGGTGCCGTCGCTATCGAAGTCCCAGTCCCAGGCGACGATGTCGCCATCCGCGTCGGAACTCGTCGAACCATCAAGTGTGATCATCGTGCCAGCATCGACGGTTGTCGATGGTGACACAACGATACGGCTGACTGGCGCAACACCGCTAGTGACAGGCGCAAAGTTGGCAATGCAGATGTGGTTGTCTTCCATGGTAATGGTGATCTCTGCGGCTGTGAGAGTGGTTGTGCAACCGTTGGCGTCCCAGTCGACAAACGCGTAGCCGGAATCCGGCGTCGCGGTCAACGTGAGTTCAGTACCCTCGGTGTAGTAGGCGAGATTGCCTTCGACGCGCAGCGGCGCGGGATCGGGCGCCACGCTACCCATCCCGGTCACCTGCATGTCGAGCGTGAACTCGGCGAAATCGATGTTGTAGTCCGCGACTCGCGAATACTGCACAGGTGGCGGGCAACCGGCGAGTAGTGGTAGCAGCGCCAGTATTGCGAGTAGGCTTGCAACGCGTCTTCCCGCTGATGAATTTGTGATGTGAGTTTGCTTGGGCGGTACATGCCCGTAGCTGAGATGATGGACGATTTCAAAGATCATTGGACTGCCTCCCATATTGGAGGCTAGAGATTAGCCACAAGGGAGGTGCAGCACTGTCACCGGAATGTGTGTCACTAAAACGCGTGACGGCTCATTCGTTCAAATGCACTCGCAGCCAGGCGCGTGCGGCACGCCAGCGTCGTTGTACCGTCGATGTCGATGTCGACAGCACTTCAGCGATCTCATCAAGCGACAAGCCGCAGAAGTAACGCATCTCGACAATCTGTGCATGATCTGGATTGATTTCTTGCAAACGCTCCAGTGCAATTTCGAGATTTAGAAGATCAATAGACTGCGGTTGGTCACCGGCGATGCGCGAGACCAGAGTGACTTTGTGATGTTCGCGCTTGCCTGCTTTGCGTTTTCTCGCGCTATCTACTAGCACGCGTCGCATCATACGTGCGGCCAGCGCCATGAAGTGCGCTTTGTCCTGCCAGTCGATCTGATTCAAATTGATCAGCCGAATCACGGCGTCGTTGACGACGTCGCCTGGCGCGAGTGACACGCTGCCCTCACGTCGCAGCATCGCCGCTGATACTTGTTGCAGTTCGGCATAGAGCAAATCGAACAGCGCGTCACGCGCGGCCTCATCGCCGCCGCGCCATTGCCCTAACAAGACCGTTATCGGTTGGTTTTTATAATCACTCTTTTCGGTCATACCATCGTTGTGGTTCTTTTTGTTTTTTTATGGATCCGGTGGGCAGGGCGGTTGTGCCGCGACAAAATTTTCAATGCCAACCCGGTCATTTTCGTTGAGGTTACCATCTGCGGCCATCACATCGCGATATTTGATGATCCCGGCGAGGTTCTCGCAACGTGGTATGTCTTTCCCCCAGCCTTGGTAGAAAATCGTTAACTGAGCGTGAACGACCATCATCGAGCGCTGTGCAGACCCGACGCCCGGATTCTCTTCGTAGAGTCCCTGAAAGTACTCCCGCGCGGCTTGCATATACCGCTCAGCCTCGTCGTAGCGCTTTAGTTCAACAAGACTCATCGCGACTTCACCTTGGTAGCTGGCGAGTGATCGGGCAGCATCGGCATTGCCCGGATCACGTTGCACGATGGCTTCTGTAAAACGAATTGCCTGTTCGTAGTTGACCACCGCCGCGGTAAAGTCTCCCGTTCGCCACAGTGGTGTTGCCAGACGCCAGTAGCTGAATGCCATGGAGCGAAGTTGGCGAAGATCACCATCAATACGATCACTGCCGCGTTGTTTCTCGACTGCAATCGCTTTTTCAGCGAACGGAATGGCGTCAGCCGCTGCCCGTGACAGCGACAAAAACTCGGCGCTCGTGCGCAGCGCTTTCGCGTATTCCTCAAGCAGGAGCGGCTCGCCGGGCTTCTTGTCGAGCAAGGTCTCATATTCGGCAGTGACTTCGGCGATCAACGTGATAGCGCCCTCGACGTCGTTACCCCAGCGCAGACTGATCGCCTTTTCCATTTTGCTTTGCAGTACATCGGTTTGCCGATCGAGGTCATCTGGGGCTAATGCCAAAGCGCGTTCCCCGTAGTCTATCGCTTGTTGCAAGTAATCGGTTGCCGGGTCTGTTTGCCCTTCAATGTACAATTCGCGAGTTGCGCGGACGAATGCTATCTCGCGCAGCGCAGATAACACTTCGACATCCTCTTGTTCCGGCAGTGTTGCGAGAATCTTCTCAGCTTGTTCGAGCGTCGCAAGTGCGGTGCTTAAATCCCCGGTATTGCTCATTCGGGGTGAGCCCTGGATGTCGGCAAGTCTGATAAAGCCGAGCGCCGCTTCGATTTTCAACTCGAGCGTTGCGGCTTCGTCCACGGACAGGTCATTGAGGTAGACCTGTGCCGCACCCGCAAGCGCTTGTTTGGCGGATAGTGTGCCCGGCACGGCATCGATTTCTTCATAGATGTCGAACATCATTTCGTTGGCGAGCGAGCGAACGTCATTGAAGCGTTTGTCGGCAGCACCTCTGGCCGTTTCGGCCGCGTGGTATAGATTGGTCGTCAAGATCAACGCACCGACTAATGCGGCAAACGCAATAGTCACGGTGCCAAAAGCGACGGCGTTTCGTTTGACGAATTTACCGAACCGATAGCCGCTGCCGCCTTCCATTGCGTTGACGGGCTGGTCGGTCATGAAGTGGCCAATGTCGTCGACCAACGCGCTGACCGACGGATAGCGATCTTCGGGCGCGGCCTGTGTCGCACGATTGATGATGGCTTCGATTTCGGTGGGTCGTTCCACCGCTTCGGTCAGTGCTTCGAGCAGCCGGCCGAGCGAATAGACGTCGGATAACGTATTCGCACCGGCGCCCTGAAAACGTTCGGGTGCCGCAAAGCCGGGCGTGAAGCTGAGCGATGCCAATGAGCCCGTCGGTGCGGCAGGGTCCGGATTGTTGACCTGGGGCTTCGCGATGCCGAAGTCGATTAGCTTGACTTCACCCTGGTCGGTCACGAGAACATTCGAAGGCGTCAGATCCTGATGAACGATCAGGTTCTGATGGGCAAAAGACACCGCTCGACACGTGGTTTTGAAAAGCGCTAGCCGTGCGTCGAGATCTAATCGCTGGCGTCCCGCCCAGTCGGTCAGCGATGCACCCTCGATGAATTCCATGATGATGTAAGGCGAGCCTTCGGGCGTTTCGCCGCCGTCGTAAAGGCGCGCGATATTCGGGTGGGTAAATCTCGCGAGGATTTGTTGCTCGTTCTGGAAGCGCGCTTTGAGACTGTCGGCGAGCAGACCGGGCTTAATAAGCTTGATCGCGACGACGTGCTCAAAATCACCGGCATCCCGCTCCGCTTTGTAAACCGCGCCCATGCCGCCTTGTCCGATGCGCTCGATGATCTTGTAAGCGCCGATGTGGCTGGGCGGTGGTGGTCCCTCTGCGAGGTGGTCGGCGATCGCCGCACCAGTGCCGATCGCGAGGCCTTCCTCAACGTCAGCCTTTAGGAGGCCTAGTACCTGGTCGCGAAGCGCTGCATCGTCGCCTGCTTGCTCGGTCAGCCAATCATGGCGTTCCTTGGATGGTAGCTCGAGTGATTGCTCGAACAGCGCCAGTGCTTTTGCATCGAGACCCTGTGAATCTGACATGCGTTTCCCCTTACTGTGCATTCATTGCTGTTGCCTATCTATTAAAGGCGCAAAACCCCAGTGGCATTGGG
>JBCAZE010000212.1:0-4971 GCA_039700805.1 Pseudomonadota bacterium
CCGATCGAGCGCGTTCGCGAAGTCTTGCCGTTCGCGTTGCCCGGGCGCCGATGGGCCGCCGGTGTTCACACCGCTGGCCCGGAGCGTATCCATGAAGTCTCGCATGTTCAGTCGTTCGCGGATGGTCTCCTTTGAATACACCTCGCCTCGCGGGCTGATCGCCTCGCCGCCTTTCTCAATGACTTCAGCCGCGAGCGGTATGTCGCCGGTGATCACAAGCTCTCCTTCTGAGAGACGTTTGACGATTTCGTTGTCGGCAACGTCGAAGCCTTGCGGCACTTGCAGCGAGCGGATGTTTTTCGCGGCTGGCGTGCGCAGGGTTTGGTTGGCGACAAGCACGAGTTCAACGCCGGTACGTTTCGCGGCGCGGAACAGAATTTCTCGAATCACGACGGGACAGGCGTCCGCGTCTACCCAGACGGTCATGGTGGCTTCCTTATTTTTACTGAACACCAAGGCGAGTGATCGACCGCAAGTGGTCTCACTGGCCGAAGTGTAGCGTTCGACGGCGGCTCAACGGGTGTGCAACCTCGCTTGTTGACGTCGCAGCCTGGAACGGTATTTCGCCGCTGTTGTCCTAATTTTTAGGCGGTATGGCTGCATTATCGGCGATTGCTGTACATATTGTCGTGTAATCGCCGCAGTTCCACGGTTTTGTGGTACTTTTCCCCGCTGCTCATATTGATAAGAATTTTGGGGGCTTCCAGCTAATGAGTACATCCATCGACGAGGCGAGAGCCATAGATCTCGACCGCGGCTTTGTCGGTCATCCGAAAGGGCTGATGACGCTGTTCTTTACCGAGATGTGGGAGCGCATGAGCTATTACGGTTTGCGCGGCCTATTGATCTTGTTCATGACTAGCGCGATTCAAAACGGTGGATTGGAACTTACCCATGCGAAAGCAACAGCTATCTATGGGTTGTACACGGCCTTCGTCTATTTCATGGGCTTGCCTGGTGGCTGGATTGCAGACCGATTGATCGGCGGTCAGCGTGCGGTTTGGTACGGCGGCATCATCATTATGTGTGGGCATATCGTGCTCGCTATCCCAAGTAACGACACTTTTTTCATCGGCCTCATTCTCGTCGTGCTCGGCACTGGTCTTCTGAAGCCGAACATCAGTGCATTGGTTGGCCAGCTTTATACTCAGGGTGACTCGCGTCGTGACAGTGGTTACGCACTTTACTACATGGGTATCAACGTCGGCTCTGTCCTTGGCGGACTCATTTGCGGCTACCTTGGCGAAAATGTTGGATGGCACTACGGGTTCGGTGCAGCAGCGGTAGGTATGGGCTTAGGTCTTATCCAGTTCAAGTTGACATACAAGAATCTGCAGGGTCACGGTACCGCTCCGAGCTCCCCACTCACAGAATCAGGCTCTAAACGAACTTGGGGGCTGATCGCTACTTTCCTCACTGGTCTTGTCGTTGTTACGGGACTAATCATGGCTGGCGTGATCGGATTCAACCCAGCTCTGGTGGCACCGTGGGTTGCAAAAGCGTTCACCGCGTTCTTCTTTATTTACTTCGGCATTATCTTTTTCTTTGGCAAGCTAACCGGTCTTGAAAAGAAAGGTATGGGCGCGCTGTTGCTGGTATGCATTGCATCGGCCGTGTTCTGGTCAGGTTTCGAACAGGCCGGTTCTTCACTGAACCTGTTCGCCCAAAATTACACAGATCGGATGATCGGCTCTTTTGAGATACCGACCACCTGGTTCCAGAATTTGAATCCAACGTTCATCATTATTCTGTCGCCGTTCTTCGCAGCGTTCTGGGTCTGGCTCGGCAAACGCATGGTCACGCCGGCCTACGGCATCAAGTGCGCCATCGGCATGATGATCATGGCGACGGGCTTTATCGTCATGTTTTACGCCGCGCATATTGCTGCTTCAGGCATGAAGGCTGCGCCGTACTGGCTGCTGATGACCTACTTTCTGCACACCTTCGGTGAGCTGGTGTTGAGCCCAGTGGCCTTGAGTGCGGTTTCCAAGCTCGCGCCGAAACGCTTTATCGGTCAAATGATGGGTGTGTTTGTACTCACTTATTCGATCGGCAATATCATCGCGGGTATCTTTGCCGGCAACTTCGATCCTGAGAATGTCGCGCAGATGCCAGATCTGTATCTGCAGATCGTCAAGTTCAGCGTCGCTATAGGTATTGTATTGTTCGTGTTCGCGTTCTTCACAAAGAACTGGGAAACCGAGGTGCAGCAATCGAAGGCAGAGGCCGACGGCTAGCTGAGACTCATTCCGCACAAGAAAACCACCGGCGTGCACGACACACCGGTGGTTTTTTTATGTTCAGGAAGAACGGTATGCCGCGGAGGCCATGGATGGCCGGGAGCGGCGATGGGGCTAACCCGCGATATCCCAGAGCGCTTTGACGAGGCGGTTGCTCAAGTTCCGTGACTGCACAAACAAACCGACTTTGAGCGGTGCCGGTGCGGGGTTGACCGCGATGGTCATGACGCGTTCTGCCAACGGACTGTTCTCCAGCACGATACGCGGCACAAGGCCGATCGCCTCACCAAGGCTTACCATGCTGACGATCGCTTCATTGCCGGCGACTTCACTCACAATCTGCGGCGAGATCTTGCGACGACGAAACCAGGCGAGGGCATTCTCGCGGGCAACCCCGCGCTCGGGCAGGATCATTGGCGCTTGTTGCCAGTCTTTGTTGGTCGCGTCATCGGCTAGCCCCGCGCCGTACCGACTGCTGGTTGCCGCGATGAATACGAGCGGCGTTTCCGCAACGGCTTTGAATGACAGCGCATTCGGGAGCCGCCCTGGGAGAGCACCGATGCTGATCTGTACTTCGCCGGACTGTACGCTGGGAATGGCTTGTTCGGGGTCGCCGGTTTGTAGCGAGATGTCGATGTTTGGGTGGGCCTGCCGTAGTGCGGCCAGGAGATCGTGCAGGAAACTGTAACTTGCAGTGACTGAGCTATAGACCGTCAGTCGGCCACGCAGCTCGCCGCTGGTGTCGAGAAGGTCTTGCTCAAGATCTGCCCATAGCCTGACGGCATCCTCGGCATAGCGCCGAAAGATCTGCCCTTCTCGCGTCAAAGCGACCTGGCGGTTGTCTCTTAAAAATAGCGCGGCGCCGAGCGTTTCCTCGAGTTTGAGAATGGCGCGGCTCAATGTCGATGGGCTGACATGACAGGTCGCTGCCGCTCGTCCGAAATGCAGGGTCTCAGCTAAGACGAGAAACTGTTGCAGTGCGCGTTGGTCCATAGTGCTTATATTGCAATATCTGCAACATAAAATACGAAATATTTCAATTTACGCAACATACCAATGCGGCTATTCTGCCCGCCATCCAATTATGACCTTCTTTAGGAGCGCCCCAATGCAGATTTACTACGACAAGGACTGTGACCTTTCATTGATCCAGAACACCAAAGTCACGATTGTTGGCTATGGCTCGCAAGGCCATGCTCATGCACTGAACCTCAAGGACAGCGGCGTTGATGTCACCGTCGGTCTGCGTGCTGGTTCTTCGTCGGTCGCCAAAGCGGAGAAGGCGGGATTGAAGGTCGCGAGTGTTGCGGACGCTGTTGCTAGCGCGGATCTTGTCATGATGCTGACGCCGGATGAGTTTCAGTCACAGTTATATAAGGAAGACATTGAGCCGAACCTGAAGAAGGGCGCGACGCTCGCCTTCGCACATGGCTTCGCGATTCACTACAACCAGATCGTGCCGCGCGCTGATCTCGATGTTGTCATGATCGCGCCGAAAGCGCCGGGCCACACCGTTCGCAGTGAGTTTACAAAAGGCGCTGGCATTCCGGATCTCATCGCTATCGCTCAAGATGCGAGTGGCAAGGCGAAAGACCTCGCGCTGTCGTATGCCAGTGGCATCGGCGGTGGCCGGACGGCGATTATCGAGACGACGTTTAAAGACGAGACCGAGACGGATCTTTTCGGTGAACAGTCGGTGCTGTGCGGCGGTTGTGTTGAGCTGGTCAAAGCCGGTTTCGAAACCTTGGTCGACGGCGGCTACGCGCCGGAGCTCGCATACTTCGAGTGCCTTCATGAGCTGAAGCTCATCGTCGATCTGATGTACGAAGGCGGCATCGCGAACATGAACTACTCGATCTCGAACAACGCTGAGTACGGTGAATACGTCACCGGACCGCAGGTCATCAACGATGAGTCTCGCAAAGCGATGAAGCAGGCGCTGAAAAACATTCAGACGGGCGAGTATGCGAAGCAGTTCATCTCTGAGGGCGCTTTGAACTACCCATCGATGACGGCGCACCGTCGCCTGAACGAGGCGCACCTCATCGAAACCACCGGCGCACGGCTGCGTGAAATGATGCCGTGGATCACAGCCAACAAACTCGTCGACAAAGACGTTAACTAACCGCGTTCGGGGGAGATCGTCGTGTCGCCGGCCGCAAGGTCGGCGGGACGGCGGTTTTACTGCGACCAGTGCTTATAGGTTGACGCCTTCGGGTTTTGCTTACCGTTTTTCTATTGCACATGACGTGAAGCCTCCACAGGGCCAACTGTTACGGTGGTAGAAGTAACAGCTCCGAAGAAGCCCTTTCGGGCAAATACAGTCGTATTCGAAGCGCCTCCGATGCTTTGCAGCTACAGCGCAAAATTCACCACAGTCTGATACCTTTTGTTTAACAGGGAGTTGAAAAGGTAGTTAGATGATTCATTCACACCGCCGAGCACGCCAACGCATCATGAGCGTGCGCAGCAGAACAAGCTGTGATGACTACCAAACGACTTTGTTGTCAGATGCATAACCAGTCACTACAGCAGACGCTGGACATCTGTCTCGTCTCTTGCTTCCGCAAGAGCCGCACCAGCTGCGTGCGCGCGTGCGTCTGAGCCTCGGCGTTATATATTCCGATGGCAGTCACAACCTATGATTTGGTGATTTTCTGTATCAGGATTTCGCCAATTGTCACTCTGGCTACTGCTTGGTACCTGACTCGGAAGACGCCCGATTGGCTCC
>JBCAZE010000213.1:0-4912 GCA_039700805.1 Pseudomonadota bacterium
CTGGATGGATTGCGTGGCCTCGAGCCGGACTCCAGAAACCTAGTGGTCGATGCCGAGTTGATCATCCGCGACTCTACCGGGCCCGCACCAAGGCAATAGTCCGCTGCAACGTAAGCAGGCATGAACCCGCATTAAAAAAGGCCCGCAGAAGCGGGCCTTTTGTTTCGCGTGTTTGGCGCCGAGGACTAGTCCTTGTGCTCGTAAACATGCACGTCTCGCTGCGGGAACGGAATGCTGATATCCGCCGCATCGAGTGCCTTTTTGATGCGCTCAGTCACCTCATGTGAGGCCGGCGCATAAGTACTCGAGACGATCCACGGACGCACGGCCAAATTGACAGAGCTATCTCCCAACGACGCAACCGTCACGGCCGGCTTCGGGTCGTCGAGGACATACTCGCTCGCCTGTACCGCATCTAAGAGCACTTGCCGCGCTTTATCGATGTCATCGTCATAACCGATGCCCACTTCCAGATCGAGGCGGCGTTTTTCGGCGTCCGTGTAGTTCGTGATCTGGGCGTCCATGATCTGACCATTAGGAATAATGATCTTGGTCTTGTCGGGCGTCCGAAGCGTGGTCGTGAATACATCGACTTCCTCGACGAAACCTTCGGTACCCGCAACTTCGACGAGATCACCGAGCTTGTACGGTCTGAAAATAATCATCAGGACGCCAGCAGCGAAGTTTGCCAATGAACCCTGCAGCGCGAGACCGACAGCAAGTCCGGCGGCACCAATCACAGCGACCAGCGATGCCGTCTGGATGCCCAGCGCACTGATCGTGGCGATGACAACAAACGTCAACAGCAAGGCGAAAGTTATGTTCGCCAGGAACTTGACGAGCATCTCATCCATGCCGCTCTTTTTGAGAATGCGGCGAATGACGCTGACGATAAGTTTGGCCAGCCAACGACCGATGATGAAGATCGCGGCAGCTTTCAACAGCACGATGCCCCAAGTCATCGCGCCTTCCTGAATCTGCGGTAAGTATTTATCTATGAATTCCATATTGATCGCTCCCCGTTTTTTAGTATCCCGTTAACTGTAGGGGCTACGGCACCAGGAAGCCAAGCGATGTCACAAGGATTTGCAATTGCCGAGCATAAGAAAAGCGCTTTACCCGCAGCGAAAAGGCGGTATCGCTGGGGTTTTCGCGATGACAGATATCACGACGAGTTCATCCGCCGTGATGATGTCACTCGATCCGAACGTTATGATCAGGCCATTCCGATATAGAGCATTAGCCAGGAGACAAACATGATTCGGCATATGGGACTATTGGTGATGCTGCTAGGGCTGGCTGCCTGTGCCACCGGCACGTCATCCACCACAACCGACAATGGCCTGATTCGCATCAAGAGCAATGCGAGCGTCGAGGTGACAGTGAAACGACTCCAACGTGCGTTGGATAAAGCCGGCATGAAGCAGTTCGGGTTAATTGACCACGCGGCTGGCGCTAGTGCGATCGGCCAGGCATTGCGGCCAACGCAGGTGGTCATCTTCGGCAATCCGAAGGCAGGCACACCACTGATGCGATGTGCTCAAGAAGTCGCAATCGATCTGCCGATGAAGGCATTGATCTACCAAGATGCGAATGGCGATGTTTGGTACGCCTACAACGGCGCAGACTACCTAGATCAACGACACAACCTATCGGGCTGCGAAACACCTATTGCGAGGATTACCGGCGCACTCGCGCGATTCGCGGATATTGCCGCTGGCCGGACAACGCCATAAAAAAAACGGGCCACCTTGCTAAGAGGTGGCCCGCCACTTTTTCCGAGTCGCTCGCTGGCTACGCCAAAAAGGGGGGTAGCGCAGCCGGCGTGCTGTCAGAAACTTCCGCGAAGGATCAGGGTGTAACGTCGGTCGTTGCGGAAGAACGATCTCGGTGCCGCAGACAAGTCATCCAAATAGACCGCCTGAGTCTCGGTAATCTCGTCCGTCAAATTGACGCCTTGGACACCCACCTCGAACCGATCATTGATGCGATAGAACATCGACGCATCCAACTGACCCGTTGCCTCATGCAAGATCGGTGTGAATGGGAAAATCACATCACGAACGGTCAACGTATAGTCCGACCGATAGTTGTAAGCGATCCTCGCACTGATCTTGTCATCTTCATAGAACGTGACAAGGTTGAACGTGTGATCCGACAAGCCCGGCAAACTCAAACCACTGACGTCGAAATTCGGCGCTGAAGACGTGCCGTTCGAGCTTGTGTTGTTGGCGCCAATATTCGGCACGTTGCTGGTGTCGATGTTGGTGTAGTTCGCTTGCACACCGAGGTTCGACCAAGCACCGGGTAACATATCGAAGGTCTGCTGATAGCCGATTTCGTATCCCCGGACCTTACCGGTATCCGGTGAGTTGCCGACACCATTGACCCGCACATCAAATGTCTCACCGTTGTTGGTGAAACTTCTGACGGTCGTCGCTGGCACGATGTAGTTGTCCAGTTCTTTGTAGAACAAAGCGACGGTCAACGAGCCAACGTCATCAAAATACCACTCGTAGGAGATATCGAGCTGATCCGCTTCAATCGGATCCAGCCGCACTTCCGCCGTATTCGCAGACGGGCCAAGCCACTCGCCGGTCACCGGATCATCCTGACCAAAGTCGATCGTGAAGAAACTCTTCAGAAGACCAAAGTCCGGACGACTGATGGCCCGTGACAAGCCAAAGCGGAGAATCATCTCGTCGTTGAGACTCCACTTAAGGTTCAAGCTTGGCAGCAGATTGTCGTAGTCATAGGCGTCGTCGATGGTTGTACTCGCACCGTTCGCCCAAGCGATGTAGGCCTGCTGCGTTGCCGGATCGACCGAGCAGAAACCTGGAACGGCCTCACCGGGCGCGTTTGGCGTACAGCGCGTCGCGATATCGGATGAGTCAAGAAACGCCTGAATGTTCGGGAAGTTGATGCCACCGATCGCGCTCTGATCGGTACGCACGTAGCGCAATCCGACATTACCGTCGAGGGACATACCGTTATCGAAGTCCTTGCCGAAATCGAAGCGAGCATACAGGGCGCTCGTGTCCTGACGGGCAATGTTGACCTCGCCTGGCAGGAACGGTGTACCACTGATGACACCCGCTCGATCTTCCAGCGGCACCCAACTCGCGACGGAGGATGTGGCGGCAAACGTGCGCAGCGCATCGGCATTCATCGGACCGTTGTAGAACAACACGCCCTCGATGCCCGGCGCATTGCCACGCTGGTAGTTGCTGAAGTTGTATGGTGCATAGGTGCCTTCAGGCGCCGCAGATTCGCTGATGCGCAAGGGGTCGTTCCATGTCGCGCTCATGTTGCCCCAGTTGAACGTCGAATACCGGACCGTCTGGTCGCGCTCCGCATAACGTGCGCCAAAGCGGACGGATTTAGCCCAACTCTCACCAGAGAAATCGAATTCGAAATCGCCGCGAATCGCGGTTTCGTCGCCTTCGTTGTCCTGCAGGTGATCCATGATGGAACGCGTGTAGAACGCCTCTTCACTGGACAAATAATCCGCCGGTGTATCGGTCGGATTGACGTAGCTTACCTGCGGTACTTCGCCGCCGACGGTGATGTCAGTGTCGGTGAAGAACGCGTTATGAACGGTGTAGTCCGCGACCTCGACTTTCGAGCGAATGTGCTGAATATCGAACTGAGCGCGCATGTTTTCGCGCGGTGCCCACAACACATTAAAGCTGTATTCGTTGGTCACCGGCTCTTCGACCCGCTCGCGCGTCAGCGCAAGGTTGCGCACGCCATTCAGCGGCAACGCTGCATCGTTAGAGCGCCAACCGACGTTTTGCGAGACGATACCGCTCTCAAAAAGGCCGCCACTGCCAAACGTAAAGGATGTACCCGGACGTGCCGAGATGCCCGGTGCATCGTCGATGCTGGGCTCAATCGCATGTTCGTTCCACGCGTTGTCATAGGCCGAATGGAAGAACTGCGTCGTCGCCTCGAGCGTGCCATCGGCGTTTGCCCACTGCAGTGCAGCCGACACGCCAACACGCTCACGATCAAATTCCTGCGTGCGAATACCACCGCCACTGGGGATGAATTGGTCGTTACCATCTCGGTCCAGCCAATCGGCGATCAGCGTACCATCAGCGCGTGATTTTAGTTCCGAGTAAGCACCTGCGACCAGGGCCCCAAATTCGCCGCCGCCAGGTGTTTCCCAACGATTCGACCACAGTGCAGATGCTGTCGGCGCCCATTCTTCACGAAGATCCGCGTAGTTATTCTCTGCAGAGAACGCCAACGTCATTTCATCGTTGTCGAACGGCTTACGGGTCACAAGGTTGACCGTGCCGCCGATACCGCCTTCGACCATATCAGCCGATTGGTTTTTGAAGACTTGGACCGATTGCATCAGCTCGGGCGATACGTTCTGAAAGCCGAGCGCTTGGCCGGCATCCGCCGTAAATACGTCCCGACCGTTGAGCTCACTTCTTACGAAGTTCAAACCGCGGATGACCGTGCCAGATCCTTCGACCGAGAAGTGATCGGGGTCATCGGCGCCAGCAAAACGTGTGATCGAGACACCGGGGACCCGCTGCAATACCTCAGTGATCGAGCGATCCGGCAGCGAATTAATGTCCGTCGCAGTCACCGCATCGACCAGGACTTCTGCATCGCGCTTCAGCGCTTGCGCATTCATTAAGCTACCGCGGACACCCCGGGTGACGATCTCTTCGATAGGATCATCGTCCGAGTTGACCTCATTATTGGATTCCTGTGCAGCAACGCCGGTCGACATTGCAGATGCGCCGATTCCGAAAAGCGCAAGCTTCACATGGTAGGCGACCGGGTTTACGCGCGGTCTGCCGACAACATCATCAGCCATTGGATTTGCCCCCTAAATTGTTCTGGCGCTGCCTTTGTGCCCTCCCGCACGACAGACGGCGCCTGTCAGACTTAC
>JBCAZE010000034.1:0-21434 GCA_039700805.1 Pseudomonadota bacterium
ATATCCGCCATCGCGTTGTTCGCATCGTCGACTTTGCTAAACGGGCCAACGCTCAGACACGCGCGACCAACCTCCGCACGCAGCGGTGCCGCCGGTTCGCGATCGGGCTCGTTATCAACCGCCACAGCATCGGTCTGTGGTGCTTCTTCGGCATCGTCTGAAACCAGACCGATGCGCTCGCCCATCTCGGATGACTCAACAATCGTCACGCCCGCATCTGGCTCATAGACCCAGTGTTGCCAAGCGAAAAACAGAATATTCGCCGCTAGCAGCATTAGAAACAGATTTCTCATGGCGCAAGCCCCGCGTAAATCGCCAACCCCTTAAGCACAAAATTAGCACGAAAATCGGCCGCACGGTCGAGCGACTCGGCCAGCATCTGACCATTGCCGCCAGTAAAGGCCATCGTCATCGCATCCGCGTCGCTATCGGTCAATATCGCAAGCCACTTCGCCGCACGCTCGCAGGCGCCGGCGGCTGCCAGCAATGCGCCATTACGAACCGCTTCACTGGTCGAAGTGCCGAACGCTTCATTAATTTCATCAGGTGCATCGATACGAATCTGCGCGGTCCGCGTTGTCAGGGCGAGTTGCATCATGTCGATGCCCGGAATGATAAAACCACCCGCGTGCTGTCCGTCACTATCCACGGCATCGATCGTTAATGCTGTGCCAGCATCAACCACCAACACCGGCTTCGGTCGCAAACGACTCGCCGCCAATACCGCCATCCAGCGGTCTACGCCCAAGCGCGAGGGGTCTGGATACGCGCAACGCACGCCGGCGCTTTCGTGCTCGGTCGTTGCCACTTGTAAGTCAATGCCCGTATCAGATAGAACCTCGCGGACGGTTTCGATACGCGCGGGACTTGCAACACTGCAGGCATACGCCGCCTCGGCGTTGTCGGCGAAAGCCCAGTGCGCAGCATCCTGCATCGTGTCATTGTCGATCACACCGGTATCGCGGATGCCGTCTTCCCAGACCGCCCATTTGCAACGAGTGTTGCCGATATCGAACAACAACGTCGTCATGATGCCTCGCTCCAGGCGATCGGTGTAACCTCACCGCTGTCGATCACGGCCTCCTCGCCGCTCTGCATGTCGACGACCGTCAATCGGCCGGACGGGTCGACAGCCCCACAACGAAGCATCTGACCCTCGCGCTCCGCTGCGCGATCCAACAACCAATGCCGTCTGTTGAACGCATCGACCATCGCTCCGTCGGCCTCGGAGCCGAAAGACGCAAATGCCGCGAGCCACTCGGGAATCACGACTTCGGCCAGTTGCGCGATCGACGCCTCGACACCAATGCGTTTCAAATCCACTGGTCCTTCAGACCAACTACGCCCCTGATTGAGGGCAAACGCTTCTGGTAAAGCCACGTTGATGCCGACGCCAGCCACGACACGGAATCCACTTGCGGATGTCGCGGACTCAACGAGAATGCCGCCGAGTTTTCGATCCTGCCAAACAAGATCGTTCGGCCACTTCAACATGATTTCGCCGGTGCCTAGCGACTCCAACGCGCGCGCGACGGCGACGCCTAGCGCAAGGCTGATGGCGCCCGGGTTCTCTGGCATCGCATCAAAATGCCAGGCCATCGACAAACACAACCCGCTCTCAGGCGGCGCTTGCCATTCACGCCCACGACGACCGCGGCCTGCCGTTTGGTGCAAAGCGATCGCGACTTCGGCCTCACCAACCGGCAACGCGTCACGATCCATTAGCCATGAGTTGGTGGACGGGAGTTCGGCGTGCACATGAATGTGCCGAAGCGCCGCATGCATCGCCAGGGCGGATTGCAGCACAGACTGGATTTGCAGCGCATTCATGTTTTCTTGAACACCATCAGTTTGGTGTTTTGCGATTCGGTCCCATCGCGCATGCGCTGAATGTTCGAACGATGCGTGTAGACGACAAACAGCGCCATA
Source organism: Pseudomonadota bacterium (assembly GCA_039700805.1). Classification (GTDB taxonomy): domain Bacteria; phylum Pseudomonadota; class Gammaproteobacteria; order Steroidobacterales; family Woeseiaceae; genus CALBPI01. The sequence goes on from JBCAZE010000034.1 coordinate 1,930, forward strand.
ACAACCGCATAGATGACCAGCGCATTGACAACGCCGCCGATCACGAGCAGCAAGATCCATGCGGCGTGGCCCGTTACCATCGTGGCGAGACCGACAAAGCCGGTCAGCGCGATCGTCAACAACCAAACAGCCAGCATCGGCAAGATGATGACCGGCGCCAGCACAAGGTAGGTCCCCACAAGTGTCGCCGCCCCTTTGCCACCGCGGAAGCCGTAGAAGATCGGGTAGCAATGGCCAACAACGGACAACGCGCCGCACGCGTACGGCAACCATACCGGGACGGGTTCTGAACTCAGCAATACCAAACCCGGAATCACGCTGGCCGCCAGCGCACCCTTGCCGATGTCGATGACCACGACACCAAGTGCAAACAACTTGCCCTGAGTTCTGAGCGCATTGGTGCCACCAGCATTGCCGCTACCAACCGTGCGAATGTCGACGTTGCGCAAGCGCCCGAGCAGCAGGCTGCCGCTGACGCTGCCGATCAGATAAGCGAGCACGAGTTTGAAAATGATGTCGAGCATCGTTGTATTATCCCACAGCCTTGGCGCGCGCAGGTTGCTTCGCGCCAATGTAGATAGCAATCAATGCGATAGCCGCGCCGGCCATCTCAAGCGGTAGCACCTGACGGTCAAAAATCAGTACGTCCCATAGGAAGCTCAAGAGCGGCTGCAGCAGCAGTGACAAACCCACCATGGCCGGCGGCACCTCCGCGAGGCTCGAGGCGATCAATAACCAACCGAACACATGCGCGATGATACCGTAACCGAGCAACCAAGCCGCATCGCTCGCCGTCGGAATGACCAATGAGGTGCCCTCCGCTGCCGCACTGGCGGCGAGTAACAACGCCGAGCCCAGCGACACGATCGTGAGCTCGCGCGTTGGCAACGCCGCGGCCTTACCGCGCACCGAGCGCGTCTGCGCTTCACGGAAGAACAGCATATACGCGGCATAGCTCAATGCCGTCAGCAAGCCGAAGATGACGCCCCAACGATAATCGGCATCGAGATCTTGCCAATCCAAACCGACAATCATGGCAAGACCGACTAGTGCCATGGGGATCGCCACCAATTGACGCATCGCGGGCTTTTGTCCCAGAAACAACGCGCCGGCCAGCGTCATGAAAAACACTTGGAAGTTTCCGAGTAGTGTTGAAAGCCCCGGGCCAATGAACAACACGCTGCGATGCCAAAACCACAGGTCCGCGGCGAAGCCGAACGCGGCGAGAATCAACCAGACCATAACGGCCTTGCGCGGCCAGATGAATTCTCGCCGAACCAGCAACCAGACCAGCAGCGCGGTGCCGCCGAAGAACACGCGGTAGAACGCGCTATTGGTCGACGGCACCGACACGAGCGCGACAAACACCGGTGAAAAACTGATAACAGCCGCGCCCAATAACAACCGCAGGCGCGGATTTGGCAGCCAAGCAATCACTGCGGTTTCACAGCGAACTCGACCACTTGGTCGCTGACTTGCTGTCCACCGCGCATACCGCCGATGGTCATAAACCGACCGCTATCGAGCTCGATCAATGCGCGGTGATCCATCGTCGCGGGCGACAGCTGACCAGCAGGTCGCCAAGCATTCGTTTCCAGGTCAAAGACAAACAAAGCCGCGACAGGTTCCGATGGCTCGCCGTTGTATCCGATGCCATCAAAGTTGTACGGATTGTCACTGCCGCCCGCAAAGACAACGGCGTTCATCGCTGCGCTACCTGACGCCGCCATCCGATAGCGCGCCGCGCCGGGATGCGCTGGCAAACGATGCCAGTCGATGCGTCGCGCATTCTCTACGTTAATCGTGCCGCGGTAGCATTCGTCGGTCATCTCAAACCGTCGCGGACCAGATTCACCGACCACAACGGCGACGCCGTCGCAGATGATCATCGTGTTGTTAACGATGCCGCCGGCATGACCAAACACCGAACGACCGGGCCACGGTGTCGCTTGGGCCCACGTGTTGGTCTCGATGTCATAGCGTTGCACAAGATTCACGTTGGCAAGGTCATGCCAGCCACTGACGAGATAAATAAAGCGATCCTGATAAACCACAGCGACCGCATCATCGACCGGTACAGGCATCTGCGCGAGTGACTTGAACACGCGCTTGTTGGGATCGTAACGCCAAACCTCCGGTGTCGAGACTTCCGCACCATCTTCCGCAACCGTATAGCCACCGAAAACATACGCGTGCGGCCCGACACCGACAGCCACTGCTGCAAGACGACCGATGTTGTCAGGCAACAAACCCATGTCGGTCCAGTCACGATCCGTCATGCGCCGTTGATACACCCGCGCATGGACATCGCCGTGACCCTTGCCAGCACCGAGACCCGTGAAACTGACCAGATAGTCAGCTACCGACGTGGAAACTCTGGCTACCGCATTGTTGCTGACGGGCGCCGGCAATCGCTCGCGTGGCAATTCCAGCAGCGGATCATTCTCGGCAAATGATACGGCGCTGGTGCAGAGTAAGCCCAAACAACAGAGAAGAGGGATCGTGCGCATGGGCGCATTGTACCTTGCACCGACACTTGGGGATCAGGATGTTCGACGATTCGGTCGTCGCGTCGCCTTCAACAGCGAAAGCGCATGCGTCGTCGATCGGCTCGCTAGCCCACCGCAGCGGCGGGTTCGGTCGTCGACGGGATCACGCGCGTTGCTAATAGGCGCTCGAGCGCGTTGACATCATTGGTGCTGGCCAGGAACTCGAATCGAGGATGCGCGATGTCGACATCCCCGATGTAGATGCCGACACACGTGGCCGGCATGTCAGCCGAGCGCGTGTCCAACATCTCGTGAATTGCACTGCGGTCATCTGCATCCGCCGTGTGGCCGATGATCACTGCAGACAGTGTATCAGTTTCCAAGATCGCTTTAGCCGCACAGACCGATGAGACCCGATCCGGCGACCAGCCAAGCCGGCCGAGCGTCGAACAGAGCGGCCCCGCAATCGGTGTACGGTCATCACAGACGACGGCACGCGGTCGATCATCCGCTTCATTGGCCTCGTTCAGTGGCAACGCCAACTCAAGCGCCAGTTTGAATGCGGTACCCTCGCCAACGTTGCTGGTGACCGTCAAGGCGGCCTTCATCAATTCCGCCAGACGCTTACAAATCGCAAGTCCCAGCCCGGTCCCGCCGTATCGTCGCGTATCACTATCATCGGCCTGACTGAAACTATCAAAGATCGTCTCAAGCTTATCGGCAGCGATGCCGATCCCCGTGTCGACAACGGTGAATTCAAAACGGGAATCGTCATCACTCGCGACCTGAATCGCCACCTCGCCTTGATCAGTAAACTTCAATGCATTGTTAACCAGGTTTTGAAAGATCTGCCTGAGTCGGCCCTCATCGCCAATCACACAGTCTGGCAGATCACTCGGATAGTCGAGTGTCAGCGAAACACCTTTGGCGTCTGCGTTGGGTTGATAGAGCTTCACCATCGAGGTTAGCAGTCGACGTAAATCGAATGGCGCTGCATGGATCTTCATTTCATCGGCTTGAAGCTTCGACAAGTCGAGGATGTCGCTCACGAGGTGCAAGAGTGAAAGCGCCGACTCGTGTTGTGTCTCGACGAAATCCGCAACGTGCGGCGGCAGCGTTTCCATCTTGAGTATCTCGGCGATACCAAGAATGCCGTTCAACGGTGTTCGTATCTCGTGCGACATATTTGCGAGAAAGCGACTCTTGGCGAGATTGGCGCCCTCTGCCGCTTCCTTAGCCTCAACGAGTTCCTGCGTACGCTCTGTGACCAACTGTTCCAGGTTTTCCTGGTGTTGCTTTAGCACTTTGTCTTTTTCCGTCAGGCTCGCCACTGCATCGCGCAGTTTGTTGCGAGACCGCTTCAGCTGCTTGCTGATAATGGCGTTTTCAAGACCCAATAGCGACGTGATGTAGAGCAACCAAAGACTACTGATACTCACCAACAGCATCTGCCCGACAGTCTCCATCGGTGGCAGCTGCAAACGACCAAACAACACATATACGGTCAGCAGCATCACGGCGTACAAAAGATCCAGCGAAACTTCCGCAATTGTCGAGTCGCGGGTGCCGTAGGCGTAGATCACGAATAGCGTGTTCAACATGTAGTAGCCGGCCTGCGGATACACTGCAGCGAAGATGATCGCGACCGTCGTGCCATAGAGCATCTGTTGGCGAGGATAGAACGGGTTCTTTGCGTTGGCTGACCAGCCCGTCTCATAGGCCAGGCCTATGAACAACGCGCTGGCGCCGCTGGCGACGAAAAACACGATCCCGGCGTAGCTGTCTACGTCTACATCGACAACCCACAAGAGCGTCAGCACGATCGCTGTACTGGCGTTCAGCACCGCAAGGCGCATCACCAACTGCCAAACCGATCGACGTAGCTTTGGATTTTTCTGTTGACGATCGACCTGCACGTGTTCCCTGCCTTTGGCTGCAATGTCGTTTTAGCGACCTGAAACGTGGTTTCTTTACGGCATGACATACTCGGGCTTGTATTTAGATATTTTTCTAAATATCATACAGCCATGAGTTCACAATCCCTGTTTAAAGCACTGGCCGACCCGACAAGACGCGAAATCTTGCGCCTGCTCCGCTCTGGATCAATGGATGCGGGCGAGATTTCAGCCGAATTTACGATCACAAAAGCTTCGCTGTCGCACCACTTCAATTTGCTGAAGCAAGCCGAACTGGTGCGCACCGAACGCCGAGGCCAGCACATTGTGTACTCGCTCAACACCACCGTATTACAGGATGCCGCGAGCATTCTGATCGATCTCATCAATCCAGCTGACAAGGAGACCACCGATGTCCCGCAAGACCGCTAATCTGATCAGTGTTGCCATTATTCTCGCAGCCGCGATCGCCAGCGCGATCGCCTATCCTGGATTGGCAGAACAAGTGCCGAGCCATTGGAACGCCGCGGGCGAAGTCGATGGATATTCAAGCCGTCTCACGGCAGCACTCATGGGTCCCGTCGGCGCGCTCGGAATGATGCTATTGATGTGGGTCATTCCAGTCATCTCGCCGAAGGGTTTTCGCACCGGAGAATTCGCCCCGGTGGTACATATTTTCCAAGTCGCCATGGTGGCGTTTATGGCTGGCATCGGCGGACTGATTTTGCTGGCCGGACACGGTGTTGACGTATCGATGAACTACGTCATCCCACTGGCTGTTGGCGCACTATTTATTGTGCTCGGCAATTACATGGGTCGGCTACGCAAGAACTTCTTCATCGGAATCCGCACGCCTTGGACGCTTGCCAGCGATGAAGTCTGGGCGCGTACGCATCGGCTTGGTGGCTACCTGTTTGTCATCGCCGGTATTGGCATGATGCTAAGCGCGTTTGTCGGCATGCACATCTTGACGATCACAACGCTTGCGCTAGTCGCCGGACTCTTGCCCGTCGTGTATTCATTCGTGCTCTACCGCCGTATCGAGGGCTTCGACAACGAAGCGGCGTGATCCTTCTGTCGGTTCGAGATCACTCTTTATCGGTGCGCAGACGCCGCTGATAGTCATAGAGGGAGGTTACCGACGGAGACCGGTTCAACAGCTCTACGTAAGGCGCTGGGCGATAGTCGAGCGAGAACCTGCGATTGCCATGTAAACCGATGATGCGCGCCATCGGGCCTTCATCCAATCCTTGAATGGTCACCGTTTCATCCGGATGCGCGCCCCCTGTAATTAAGACGCGTAGATTCCAGGTGGTGTTAAAGCCGCCATGTCCGGGCTGCCAATAAGGCGCGCCGCTGCCATCGAATACCGGTGACACCGGCCCATCTTTCGATGCGACCGCTGGCTTGTGCAACGTCACGCGATCATAAAGATTTTGATGGTTGGCACCCGCATGTTGATCGAGTGTGGATTCAACGAACACCTCTGCGTCCTTGTAAACGCATTTGGTTGACTGCGTATTAAATGTCAACGAATGCAGTACAGGATTCATGACACGAACGCGCTCCGCAAGAACGTTATGCACATTCCCCATATGCACCGCGTAATGTGCTCTGCGCGTGCCATCCGACAGGATGTCGCGATAGGTGAGATTGGCGCTCGCATAACTCAGAATACCGCTATCCGCATTGGTGATCCGAATGTTGCGTGCCCACGAGTCGAACGCGGTGGTGAAGTAAATCCCGTTGTAGCCCCGTTCCATGTGATGACCAAAAAAGGGCGAATCGGGAAATTCAAAATGTAGATCCTCAACCCCGACGTGCTCCAATCCATCCCACGGCGCGACGTGCGCAGGGACATTCTCATTGACGTCATGCAACAACGGGTCGGACAATGTCAGTTGTTGCCCGTCTAAGGCAACCACCCGTGAGGTTTGTCTTACCAAAGGCCGACTAGGGAAGGTCCAATGATGGGAGCCTGCTTTTTCGTAGTGCTCGCCGTACAACGCGCGGATGATGCCGGCGTCCGGACCGGTACTGTTCACCCACTGCACTTGAACAATGTCACCTGGCGCGATTTTTGGTGTCTCGCTCGCAAGCGTGAGCGTCCGACTACCGCGCTCACCGCTGCCGATATCGACGATCTTCGTCAGCGGCGGATCGTAGTCAACCAGATACGGCGCTGTTCGCACACCCGGCTTCTGTATCCAAAGAAACCCGCCGCTCCAAGAGTACTCCGAGAAGTAGTCATCGAGATTGCGATCCGGCTCGACCTGTTTTTTGTTTAGCTCTCGGATATAGCGACGCAACTCATCTAACGAATCGCTTTTGTCGACCTGATTGAGCGGCCGCGGGAAAAACAACGTCGTGCCACCGACACCCATGCCAGCACCTTGGATGACGATGTCAGAACGCTGGATTCGCAGCACATCTGAAATCCGATACCGCCCTGCTGAGAATCGCAGGACGACCGCGCCTTTGCGCGCATTCGCGGCTTCGAGGGCGCTTTGTACGGCCGTGGTGTCATCCACGTCATCATTGGCTCGAGCCCCATAGTCATCGACCGCTATCACGTGCCCACTGGGCCTTGGCAAGTCTCCAATCCCATTGCGAAACCCAGCATAGGAAAAATCGGGCAGATAATTGTCCGCCCTTATTGTCTCTGTGGACAAAATATCGGGCCAGTCTTGTCCGCCTCTCTCCCCGGAGACACCATCTGCACTGATGGCGATCACCCAACCACAGAAAAAACTCAATTTAATCCATTGTTTCATTGACTTGCACCCCCCATTATCCTGCGTATTCAGATACTGAACAGCGAACTTCTTCGATCCTATCAGGCTTTTGAACGAAAAAGAGACAATTCTGCGACGACCGTGGGTGTGCAAACTGTCTCTTTGACACCGGTGACATTTAGCGTATGCTAGATCGCGGGTAGAACAATTCGATCCATTCTTCGATTTAGCAATTCATTGCCAGGGGGGCATATCAGTGAAACATCGAATCAGTACAGCTGCGCTTGCGATATTCGCAGCGACGGGGCTTTCCGCTCCGGGCAGCGCACAAGACGCACCGATTGAGGAGGTCGTTGTCCAGGGCAGCATCCGCGGCTCATTGGCCAGCGCACTTGACCAAAAGCGTAGTTCCGACAAGTTGGTCGAGGTCATCATCGCCGATGACATCGGTAAACTACCGGATCAAAACCTCGCAGAGGTGTTAGAGAACATCACCGGTATTCAGATTACTCGCACAGCGGGTGTTGGTACCGGCGTCCAGATCCGCGGCACGAACGCGAACCGCGTTGAGTTCAACGGCATCTCAACGGTCGGCTCAGGCTCTGGCCGCAGCGGCATCGACTTTGAAGACGTCAACCCGGCGATTATCGCTGCCGTTGAAGTGATTAAGTCGCCTGACGCGAAAACCATCGAAGGTTCGGTGGGCGGCACGGTTAATCTGAAGACCATTCGCCCACTAGATCTGACTGAAACGCTGGGCGCTGTTCGCGTTCAGATCGAGGATAGCAGCCTCACAACCGACGGCAGCCAGCCACGGATCTCCGCGGCGTTTGGTGACAATTGGGACACCGATGCCGGCACATTTGGCTTTGTGATCAGCGGCAGCTACACCGAGCAAGAGTCTGTATCCTTCCGACCACGAACCGACCGAGACAACCGCGCTACGCCGCCGGGCGCAAACCCAGCGGAATTTCTCGGCATTCAGTTCCTCGTGCAGGAACAAGAGAATTTCGACTACGAAACCACCAACATCGCGACAACCCTGGAGTGGGCGCCGAATGACGATCTGCGATTCACGTTCGACGCGATCATTAATGATCAAGAGCGTAGCCAGGACAGCTACCGGCTGCAGGCCTCTGGTGTCAGCGCGTTCCGCAACGTCAGCATTCCAACCTCATTCGAAACGATCGATTTTGGCGTTGGACCAGGCCTATTCCCGGCGGCACTGACAGGTTTCATCGAGCCTGATCTTGCACTGGATGACGACGATCCTAACCTGCGCTTCTCAAGCGACACCGGTTCGCGCGTTACCGACAGCCAAGTATTCGCATTAGCGGGCGAATGGAGCCGAGACCGCTGGACGATTCGCGGCGAGATCGCAACGACCACGTCTGACACAGCGAACCCTAACCTCAGCACAACGCTGAACTTCATCAACCCGAACTGTCCGCTCGACGGCACCAGTAACGATAACTGCGTACCCTTCGTCTACGACTTGTCGGGCGGCTCATTGTCATGGGGCATCAACTTCGACTCACCGTTTGCACCATCGGTCGCAGATCTAACCAACCCGGCAAATGTCGTACTGGATCAGGTCATCGTTGGCCGTAACACGACGGAAAACGAAGAAACTGCGTTCCGTGTCGACGCGTCTTACGATCTTGAGTGGAACAACATCTCATCGCTCGACTTCGGCGTTCGATTCAACCAATCTTCCAGCAAATTCAACGATGTTGAAGACCGAATCGGCGGCTTTAGTCAATTGGTTGATAGCCCGAACGGCCTGCTGTTCGAGGAGCTGCTAGTCAATGGACCGAATAACTATGGCGACGCCGATGGCCGCTCATTGTTTATTCGCGACTTCTTGTTGATCGATCCGAACCGCGCGTTCTCGGACCCACAAGGCACCATCGATATCCTGCAGAACGCGGTGATCCAACACGATCCCGACAGCCCGGACATCTTGGCGCTGGCTTCCGACGACAACCAGTTCTATGATGTCAGCGAAGATACCCTCGCCATTTATGCGCAAGCCAACTTCCAGGCAGGCATCTTCCGTGGCAACGTCGGCTTCCGCTACATCGACACCGAAATTGATTCGGTCGCGTTTGGCTTCGCGGATGCCAATGGCAACCGGAATCTCGTCTCTACGATCGGCGACTACAACTTCATCCTGCCGCGCATCAACGTGATCGCGGAACCGCGCGATGATGTCATCATTCGCTTTGGTTATGGCTCTGACATTCGTCGCCCGAATTTCAGTGACATCAACACAGCGTTTGCACTGGACGATCAGGAAAACTCTGTCATCAGCCAAGGCAACCCGGCACTGGAGCCGGAAGAAGTTGACTCACTCGACATCTCTGTTGAGTACTACTTCGCACCCGGCGCGGTCGCGAGCATCGGCTACTTCCGTAAGGAGCGCACGAACATCTTCGGTTCACGCTTCGACGGTGCGCTACTGGTCGAGGACCCGACAACAACCAGCGGCCTTGCCCGTGAAACAGACCCGACCTGTCCGGGTGGCGGCATCTTCAACCCGAACGTGATCCCGAACGTCTTAGGCGATCCGAACACCGTCGGTCTCTGCGTTGATTTCTCAACCCCGACCAACGATCCGGAAGAGACCACGCAAAGCGGTATTGAACTGGCATTCCAGTACGACTTGTCTAGCTTCGAAGATCGTCTCGGCTGGGCATCCGGCTTCGGCGTTCTGGCCAACTGGACAATCCAAGACTTCAGCGGTGGCTCAGCGGAAGACTGCACATCCGGTCGTGGTTTGCAGGTTCTTGGCGAAGTGTGCCTACCACGTGGCTTGCTTGACTTCTCGGAGAACGCTTACAACTTCACGCTGTTCTACGAGAAGTATGGATTGTCCGCACGTATGCGCTACACCTGGCGTGAAGGTTTCCGCACCCAAGACTTTGGTGGCGGCGCAAACACCAGCGGCAGCAGCACATTCAGTTTCCCGGTTCACACGCTGGATCGTGGTCAGCTGAACGCCAGCATCAACTACGCGGTAACCGAGAACTTCGGTGTTGAACTTCAGGCCGTAAACCTCACTGAAGAACGCATCGACCAGCACTGTGTCAGTGAGTCTGGCCCATTGTGCTTCGTTGGCTTCCCAGATCGTCGTCTTGCACTAGGTGCAAGCTACCGGTTCTAAGGCGCCAACAAACGATGCACTCATCCTTGATGGGTGCACCCCCCAAGGAGGGCCCCGGCAAATGCCGGGGCCTTTTTTTGTCCGTACGACATTTTTGGAGCTATGAGACCGGAGCGTTGACCACAAGAAAACATCAAAGCGCCTCTATCAGGTCTCTATGACTATTTTTATTGTAATTTTTCAATGATTTAATAATTATCTAAGCATACGGCACTGCACAGTCATAAAGACTCAGACGCGCCAGAGCACCGACCGATTTCTCTGGCAAAACGGCGACATAGAGGCTATTATTGACACCGGTGACAATCTTTTTAGATTGATCAAGAAAACAAATAGGATCACGGTTTCGCAGGCGGGGGCCGGCAGCGAATTCGACGCGTGATCTCTTGTTGGGGGACAAAGGCTATGCCGTCACAGAACGAGCGCGCGAGCCATCGCGAACCACTGCCTGCAGCACATGATCTCATTTCGCAACGGTTGGTCGAAGCAAGACTCCGCGCCATGCCGCTATCTCAGTTCCCGGGCGAGTTGCCCGGCACGCTGCGAGAAGCCTATGCACTGCAATCGGCTTCCATAGAACGATGGCCAGACAATGTTGCTGGCTGGAAGGTCGGCGGCATTCCGCCAGAACATAGAGACACGCTGCTTGCCGACCGCCTGTCAGGCCCCATCTACGCATCGACCGTCGTGCCCATTGGTATTGGTGAGAATCGGACAATGCCGATATACGAAGGCGGCTTTGCCGCAGTTGAGGCGGAATTCGTGTTTCGTCTGGGCACGACTATCCTGCCGAACCGTCACGAGTACTCCGATCAGGCCCTGATTAATATGACCGCGCTGCATATAGGCGCAGAGATCGCGAGTAGCCCGATGGCCGACATCAACCGCATCGGCCCTGTCTGCGTCGTGTGTGATTTTGGTAATAATGGCGGATTGCTGGTCGGACCGGCGATCGAAAACTGGCACGAATTGCCATTGTCATCGATGACCGCTGCAGTTTCCGTCGATGGCGCCCTTGTCGGCACGGCAAATGCCGCTGACGTGGAAGGCGGGCTACTGCAACCGCTGAAATTCCTGATCGCTTTGTGCGCGGAACGTGGTCTCACGTTAACAGAAGGCACGTACGTATCCTGCGGCGCCTTAACCGGCATTCACGACGTGAGTGTCGAGTCGAGTGCGAGGGTCGATTTTGGTCAGCAAGGCAGTTTCGATGTGACATTTGAAGCCAGGAAGCCTTTGCTCGATAGTAGCCGCCTCGATCATTGATAGGAAACTCACTTCATGGGTCGCGTAAGCAAAAAATCACAAATAGACTTTGCCGCGGCGGCGCGGCGTTGGCACGAGTCCAACGAGGACGGTCGCAAACCAACGATGCGCGACGTCGCGGATTTAGCGGGTGTATCGAAAAAGACTGTCTCCCGTGTGATCAACGAGTCCCCACTCGTTAACGAGGCGACGCGCGAGGGAATCAAAGCGCTCATTCGAGATATTGGCTACCGACCCGACCCACAAGCACGTGGCCTGGCGTCCAAACGATCCTTTTTGGTCGGGCTGATCACAGACAATCCAACGCCACAGTATGTCGTGCAAATTCAGCATGGCATCCTCGACGTGCTGCGACCAACAGGCTATGAGCTCGTTGTGCATCCCTGCGATCGCAAGAGCGATACCTTCTTAGAAGATGCAAAGCGCTTCATCGAAGTCCAAAAGCTTTACGGCGTCATCATGACACCGTCGGTCTCGGAAGACGAAAGGCTGGCAGAGATCACGAGAGAACTCGGTTGCGCGTATATACGCATCGCCTCGATCGCGCTCGACATGGAACGCCGGATGATCGTCACCAATGACCGTGTCGGCGGACGCGAGGCTGCACATCACTTGGCGAAACTCGGCCACCAACGCATTGCGATCATTGCCGGCCGACGCAGTTTCCGATCCGCACACGAGCGACGCGCTGGATTTGAAGAAGGCCTCGCGGAACATGGGATCTCGATCCCGCCGGAATATGTGCTGCAGGGCGACTACACCTTCGACTCTGGTTTTGCGCTTGGCTCAGAGATTTTAGATCTCGACCCTCCTCCAACCGCGGTCTTCGCCTCAAACGATGAGATGGCGGCAGGTGTATTGCAGGCGCTCCACGTTGCTGGCCAAACGCCGCCTGATGCCTTGTCTGTCGTCGGCTTTGATGACTTTGAAACAGCAACGCGCGTTTGGCCACGTCTGACAACCGCTCGCACGCCGGCACGTCGTATCGGCCGACTCGCTGCGGAGCGCTTGTTTGAATTCGACAAAGATGAAGCTGTCGCCGCTGGACCAAATCAAACGACGCCGCGATTGATCGAGCGCGATTCAACACGCCGCCACAAGACGTAGCAACGAGCGCCGTTAGCCGCCAGCGACTTTAGGAAGAGATGACTATCATGCAAACGAATCCATTCAGCCTCGAAGGAAAGGTGGCCATCGTCACTGGCGCCAATACGGGTCTCGGGCAAGCGATGGCAGTCGCGATTGCAGGCGCTGGCGCAAACGTCGCGCTTGTCGGCAGATCGGCCCCGGACGAAACACTTGAGATGATTACATCGCAAGGCGGAAATGCAGCCGCGGTCATGGCAGATCTCGGTGATCCCGATGCTGTGTTATCGGTGGTCGCAAACGCCGAATCCGCTGTTGGCCCTGTCGACATCCTCGTGAATAACGCTGGCATTATCCGCCGGGAAGATGCGTTGTCGTTCACTGAAGGCGATTGGGACGATGTGTTAAACATCAATCTCAAGGCGCCCTTCTTCTTAGCGCAGTCGGCCGCCAAATCAATGGTCAATGGCGGTAGGTCTGGCAAGATCATCAATGTCGCTTCGCTATTGTCGTTGCAAGGCGGCATTCGGGTCGCTTCTTACACCGCAAGCAAAAGCGGCCTCGCCGGACTCACACGGTTGCTGGCGAACGAATGGGCATCATCCGGCATTAACGTGAATGCGATCGTGCCAGGCTATTTCGCGACCAATAACACGCAAGCCTTGCGTCAAGACGACGTAAGAAACCGACAAATTCTAGAGCGCATCCCAGCGGGGCGCTGGGGAGACCCTAGCGATCTTGGCGGCGCGGCTGTATTTCTGGCCTCCAAGGCCTCCGACTACGTGCATGGCTCACTTATTCCTGTCGATGGCGGGTGGATGGCGAGATGATTTCGAGACGTACCTTTTTATTGGCACCCCTGCTACTGACCGCTTGTGGCAAACGACGTGGCGCGCGTCCGCTGTTTGCGGCGGATTCACAGCCGGATGACTACCCCACCACGCAGGGTCTGCATGCGATCGATCGACTACTCAATGAGAGAACGAATGGCGAGATGCGGGTACGCGTTTATCCTGGCGGTCAAATGGGCGCGGAAAAAGACACTCTGGAGATCGCTGTTTTCGGCGGCCTGGACCTGACCCGCGTCAACCTCGCACCCATCAACGCCATCGTGCCCGCCTCGATTGTTTTCGCGTTACCTTTTTTGTTCCGCTCGATTGCCCATTCACGCGCCACCTTTGACGGTCCAATCGGACGCCAATTGCTCGACGCAATGATGCCCTACGGCTTGCGCGGCATGTGCTTTTACGACTCGGGCGCGCGCTGTTTTTACAACACCAAACGACCGATCGTCACGCCCGATGATATTGCCGGGCTTAAGATTCGTGTACCGAAGTCGGACATTTATGTCGCAATGGTGCAAGCGCTCGGCGCCAACCCAACGCCAATCCCGTATGGCGAGGTGTACCAATCATTGGTGCAAGGGGTCGTCGACGGCGCCGAGAACAACTACCCCTCATACGAGAGCTCGCGCCACTTCGAAGCAGCAAGGCACTTCAGTCTGACGCATCACGTGATGGCGCCGGAGCTTGTCGTTGGCTCGCGTCGCAGCTGGGACCGTATGTCCGCGGAAGAACAAACCTATCTTCAACAAGCTGCAGCAGACTCGGTGCCCATAATGCGCGCTTTATGGGACGAACGGGTGGGCGTCTCAAGACAACGGGTCGCCGATTCTGGCGTGGCGGTCGTCAAGAATGTCGACCAGGCCGCGTTTACTGAAAAAATGCTGCCCGTCTGGGATCGCTTTGTGAACACACCAGAAATGCAAGCCACCGTGGATGACATAGTCGCCCTCGGCGACACGATGGAGCGGACCTAAATGAGCAAAGGCATCATCGAAAAGACTAGCGCCGGCGTCAGCACATTTGCGAGATGGTTCGCAGGGCTGGGACTGCTGGTTATGACCACCATTATCGGCATGCAAGTATTCGCACGGTACGTGCTGAACGATAGCCCACCATGGGCAGAACAAGCCGCCCTCCTGCTCATGATCTGGTATGTGTTTATCGCCGCGGCAGCGGGCATTCGTGAAGGCTTCCACATCCGCATCGGCGTATTTGCAGACAATCTTGCACCTTCACTCAGACAGCCTGTGCGTATCGTTGCGCATCTCATCGTCGCTGCCTTCGGCGTCGCGATGATCGTGTTCGGCATCGAGCTCACCAGTGCGACGTGGCAACACGTCATACCCACGTTGAGTATTCCACGAGGCTTCGCCTACATTCCCATCGCGCTCTCCGGTCTACTCATCACCGGATTCTCGCTCGAGCAAATCATCGCAGAGTTACGCGATAAAGAGGTCGTTCAAAAATGGAACTAGCAGTATTGATCGGCGTCCTACTCGCCCTACTGATTATCGGTGTCCCTGTAGCGTTCGCACTCGGCGCAGCCTCCATCGTCACTTTTTTCATGCTCGACATACCACTGGTCGTTGCGCTTCAACGCATGGCGGCGAGCATGAACATCTTCGCATTGATGGCGATTCCGTTTTTCGTTTTTGCAGGCGACCTCATGCACCGTGCCGGCATTGCCGAACGGTTGATTCGCGTCGCCGACGCGGCGCTCGGACGAACCCGTGGCGGGCTTGGACAAGTCGATGTCGGCGCATCGATGCTGTTTGGCGCCGTCTCTGGCTCGGCGATCGCAAGCGTCTCTGCGATCGGCTCGACACTCGGCCCAATGATGCGGGAGAAAGGTTACGACTCCGACTACATCGTCAATGTATCCGCAACCTCGGCAATCACGGGTCTGCTGATTCCACCCTCACACAATATGATCATCTACGCCGCTGCTGCCGGCGTCAGTATTTCACTCGCGGATCTTTTTCTCGCAGGCGTTATTCCGGGGATCATGACAGGACTGCTGCTCATGGTGGCCGCTTACGTCGTAGCGAGTAAGCGGGGTTACCCGCGTGGCGCTTTTCCTGGTTGGCGCGCCTTCGTTGCCGCGTTCGCCGCTGCGATTCCTGGCATTCTCGCCGCTGTCATTATCGTCGCCGGCGTACTGTCTGGTGTGTTTACGCCGACAGAGTCCGCAGGTATCGCTGTCGTCTATACGATTTTGGTGGCGATGTTTGTCTATCGCTCGCTAACGTGGGAGCGCTTTGTCGCCGCGACAACCGCCTCGGTTCGCACTACGGCAATGGTCATGATCGTGATCGGCGCAGCCGGCGCATTCGGTTGGTTACTCGCTTTACTGCAAGCGCCGACGCAGCTCGCGGATCTCTTAAAAGGTATTACAGACAATCCGCTGCTGCTGTTACTGCTGATCAATCTCGTGCTGCTGTTACTTGGCACGTTTATGGACATGGCGCCGCTGATCATTATCACAACGCCCATCTTTCTGCCGATGGCCAGTGAGCTTGGCATGGACCCCGTGCAATTCGGCATCATGCTTCTTCTCAATCTCGGCATCGGGCTAGTGACGCCACCCGTCGGCGCCGTCCTATTCGTTGGCTGTGCGATCGGAAAAATTCCTATCGAACAAACCGTACGTACGATATGGCCGTTCTACGGCGCACTGATCGTCGCCCTCATTGCAGTGATTTATGTACCGTCATTGTCGCTATGGCTGCCGAGCCTACTCGGCTAAGGCAACGTTAGCGATAGGTTACATTGCGCGATGTATAGCCATCGTGGTTAGCACGAATCGGCGCAGTATCTTCCAACACAATGTCAGCGATCTCAGTGATGGGCTCACCGTTGGTCATATACAACGCAAGCGGTGCACTGCTCGCCCACTGCGAATCGGTGATATTCAATCGTTGTACGCCATGAAAGGTTAACGATGCGCCGGACTTATTGCGCTTGCCGAGACCAACATTACTGAACGAATTGCCTGACACGCGAACGATTGGCCCGAACGTACTTTCATCGGTACCGCCACGGTAGATACGTGCAACAGCGCCCTGAATGTCACTGAACCGGCTATTGGCGATCGTGACATTCTCAGCGTTGTAGATACCAAGATCGTCTGTTTCTTTGTCGAGGGCTAGAACCGCCCCCGTGACGTTGTGCATATCGCTATCGATAATCTCGATGCTGTCTGCAAATGTACTCGGGAAGACCTTGATAACATCGAAGCTATGATTGACGTCCAAATCTCTGATACTCACGCCTTTAATCAATAGCGAGTAGTTTTGGTTCATCGAATAGCGATCTGTGCTGATCACATTGTTGCCGGCAAGATCGGGCGATTCACTGCCATCGATCGCGAGATTCTCAAGCTCGAGCGAGCCCCCGTTACCGATAACGAAGAAACTCGATTTTTCGGCACGAACAATCGGCTTTTCGCCCGCATCGGCAATCATCGATAGTGTGTGATCGACCACCGCGTATTTGGTGAGCAAATACTCACCGCCATTTGCCAAAACAAGCACATCGCCGGGCCGGCTATCAGCGATCGCACCGAGCAATGTGTTGGTGCCAGGCGCGACCGCGATACGCTGTCCGCTGCGAAACGCAACCTGAATCTCGCGCTTTGGATAAAAACGTGCCCCGGTGTCCGCTTTGGCAACCGGCAACATCGGGCGCTCGAAGCCGGCATCATCAAGCAGAGACTGCTCTGGAACAACCAAACCTTCAGAGGTTTTCTCGACCGCATAAGGAACGCCATCGAACCCTGATGCCGATGGGGTTGCCGCACCATCGCTCACTTTATTCCCGTTAAAACTAATGCCAGAAATATCGTCGTAGACCGTGAAAAGATTCGGGTTCGTTTGCGTCATAAAAATGTTGTCGTGCATGGTCGTATTCGTCGGTGGCGCAGACCGCTCATCATCCGCACCGGCACAAAGCTGGATGTGATCGCTATCCACGACAATGTTCCGATCCATGACCGAGTCAACGACTGGGTCATAACGATTGATCGGCCCGTTTGGCACACCATTCATGATGACCATCGCACCGCGGAATCGGTGCCCAGTCAGACCATAAAGATAGTTGTTACGCACGGTTTGATTGCGATTGATAATTCGAATACCACCGGTGTTCGGCTTGCGATTACCCAGAAAATAATTGTTCTCAACCAACGTATAGTGGCCATGTCGCATCGTCAACGTACCCTGGCTTTCAAAAAATACGTTATCGCGAATTTCATTGCCGCAAGCTTTGCTCGAGATAATCTCCAGTTCACCACTGGTACGGTCGAAGTAGTTTTGCCGGACAACCGTGTTGGAGAACTCGCGAGAATAGTGACTTGTGCCAATTCGCAGTGTCTCGCCGCCATTGGACCCTAAGGTCTGACGCGGACCGAAGTAGTTCCGCTCAATCACATGGCCATTCTCGCGACTCGCTGCCGTGTTCATTTTCACTGCGAGCGTGACACCATGATTTCCCTTATTGAGCAGCGTATTGTGATCAAATCGATTCTGTTTGCCGTAGATCGCCACCCAGGTATCCGATGATTGACGCTCCGGATTGCTGAAGCTATCGATGACCGTATTGGTGACGCGCGAAAAATTAGCGAGCGCATCTTTCGCGGTACGAAACGAGATGACCTCACTGGTGGGCGTATAACCATCGGTGAACACAAGATCAGATACGATGATGTGCTCGCCCGAAAACGCGAGGTTTGAACGACCGCTTATGATCACCTTTCCCGGGGTTTCCGCCGTCAGTGTCACCGGCGCATCGGGCGTCCCGTTGGCAACCAGTACCAGCTCAACATCCCGCCAAACACCATTCGCGAGTACGATCGTATCGCCAGCAGCAACAGTTGATGTCGCCGCCACAAACTCGGCGTAATCCTCAACCAGCATCGTTCGAGGGCCATAGTTTGGCGTGGTGCACGCCGCCATCGCGACGACGATAAAACTAAAAATGAAGGTGAGTCTGGTTGTCAGCATATTGATCTCAGTTGTCGGTACTTTTCGAGACATTCAAAAACCGTTCACGGCTCAACGCCGTTTGGTCGCGTAAGGCGGCTAATGCTCTAGCTTCGGATGCGTCTATCAGTGACGCCAGCAAACGTGTGAAATGATCCTGCATTGCATTCCGCGCAGCGGAAGGGTCGCGCGCCTTCAGCGCAGCTAGAATTCGTTCATGCTCACAACCTCGCTCAACAGCCATTTCCTCACCGCAAACCGCGGTGTGCGCTTCCTGCACATCGTTCAACTCCATACGCATGCGCCAGAGCTGCTCGATCGTGTGGTGAACGGCTGCGTTACCGGACGCACGAGAAATCGTCAGATGGAATTCTCGGTCGGCTTCTAAAGAGGCATGATCACCATTTGCATGTGCTCTCGACATCACTGACACGAGCGACGCCAGACGATCTAGTGCATCGTCATCAATCTCGCGTGCCGCGAGCGCTGCGGCTTCCGATTCGAACATGAGTCGCGCTTGTGTGAGTTCTAGCGCACTGACCGGCGGCACATCGCCACGAGATGAGCTCTGCTGTCGCGCAACGTACGCGCCAGATCCCGGACGGATATCGATGTAGCCCATCGCCTGCAATGCGATCAATGCTTCCCTGATGGTTACGCGACTCACACCAAATTCATCGGCAAGCTCACGCTCACCGGGCAATCGCTCAGCCAGAACATACGTATTTCTCGCGATACGGCCACGCAAACGGTCGGCGATGCTGCGATACAGACGGTCAGTCATAGGACACTCATATCGAAAAGAATTGGTAGGACCAATTTATAACATGCTTTCGATCGGTAGTACGAATTATTCATATTTTATCGAAAACAATGCCTCCCTGGCCTGTGTAACCCAATTAGAATAAATTGGACTGTTCAATTTATCGCAATTGCACTGTACAGTTGGAGGATGGAAAACCACCGGATCAATGTCGACGGCGCTGGACTCACTGGCACCGGTGTGACACGTTATTTGCGACTCGCGATGTTTGCACTCGTGGC